>JACRKI010000114.1 GCA_016215305.1 Candidatus Woesearchaeota archaeon
GGAGCTCTTGCTGCACAAGTAGCGCATGCTTCTACTGCACCACTTACAACACAGCTTCGAAAAGATATGTCTGGGACTATTGATAGGGTGTTAGATGAAGAAACAAAAGCATGGATTTCAGGAACATTCACCAAAATTATTCTTGGTGTCGAAGATAAAGGACAGCTTTCAGAGGTTATGCGATTGCTTGAGAAACAAGGAATCGCCTATTCAAGGATAGAAGAATCATCGTTAGGAGGAGAACTAACTTCTATTGGTCTAAAACCATATCAGAAAGAACATATTGCTCCATTACTTCATGGACTTCCATTGTTTGGTTCAAGAAATATTACTGTCGCTGTTGATGAAAGAGTAGTTCCTATGAATGCAATAACATATTCTCCGTTTGATTTGGATGCTCCTACCCCTAATATGCAGCAGAGGTTTACAATAGACATTTCTTGGAAACATTTTGTTAAAGTAATGGGGGAGAAATATCGAATGCGGGCATCAGTTCTTGCAGGGCAAGAAGGAAGCCAAAATACTCACGGTTTAGAATATTTGAGAAGGAATGATCCTGTTTTTGCGCAGCATCTTCTTGCTGATTATAGGGATGTAATCTTGGATTCACTCATTCCTCACCCTGCTTCTTCACCAACTATATCTCTTAGCTCTGTAGATGGAGTTTTTTATCATCGAGAAAAAGTTCATCTTTATGGCGGCTGCAGAAGTTTGTAATTTACCAGAATTTTGCTTCTCCAACCACTCCTTTTTCAATAGTTGGTGTCACCAGAATGATTGTCCCATTTTGTCTAAAAAGGACATTATTTGTTCTTATTCTTTCGAATTAATAAATATATACTCTCATTTTTTCAAAACCATTATTAACTTCATTCTCCAGTGAATAAGGAATGGTCATCCATTTCATCAAGCAAATCTTTGGAGTCAGCGATCCGTTTCATGATTTTACAAGCAACATCACGAGGGTTGCATCTATTCTCTACACCATGCAGTCTGACGCAAAACATGCGAATTTCAAAACTATCGAGGAGAAAGCAGATGCGCTCAAGCGGCTTGTAGGAGTTCCTGTCGCGTCAAATAGCCAATGTCTTCTCAAGCTTGCGCAAAAAAAGCATGCGGTAATGGCAGCGCTGCCGCATTCGGGGGAGAAAATGCAGCTCGAAACAATGCAGAGGGATATGCATCAGGCGTTGCATTATCTGGTGAGGGAGATTTTGCATATTTTTGGAATGTCGCAGCATTTGGCAAAGCAAAATCACAAGCAGCCTTATGCAGAATTAAATGAACGAATAACGTATGCGCAGCATTTTGCAGAAAAGATGCGGGCAAGAAGTCACATTCAGTTGCAGGCGTATCGAAAAGCGCCGAAGAAATACATTGTTTCTGAAAAAAAACAGCTTGATTTAAAGAATAGATACAAAGTATAAAACTCAAAATAATAATTATCCCATTCACCTAACTTCTTTTCAATTATTCTCCATAAATTATTCTTCATTAGGTGAAACCAAAAATCTGCACAACCGCCGTTATTTCGATTAACTTTAAATAGCAATCAATTCTAAAAAACAGAAGTGATACGAGAATGACAAATATAGTAACACTGAAGAAAGCAACGCCGGAAGTTCTTTCATTAGTCGGACAAAAAGCAGTGCATTGCGGTTTTCTTGCGCAGAAGTTTCCAATTCCATCTGCGTTCATTATCACGGCAGCGGCATTTTCACAATTTCTCAAAGAAAATAATCTTGACAAAAAAATACAGCAGTTTATCACTCATCTCAATCCAGCAAACACCGCACAGCTTGAGCAAACAGAAACAACAATCAGGAACATGATTCTTGCTGCGCAAATTCCAGAAGCGTTAGAGGAAGAAATCACAGATTCATATTATTCGTTGAACATCAACGCAGATACCTCAATAAGCAATCTCATGGAGCAGGGAGAAGATCCTGTCATCGTTCTAAGGCCATCGCCAATAGGATATAATGGAAAAAATATCCATGAATCGCAGGTGGGAATTCAAGGCAAAGAAAATATGAAGACTGCGATTCTCGAATGTTGGTCATCATTCTATTCTGCGGAATCGCTGAAAATGCAAAAGCAAAAGCAGTGCAATTTTGCAGTCATCGTGCAGAAAATGATTGACAGTCAGGCAAGCGGCATCTTTTACACAAGCTACAAAATGAACGCGGAAGAAGTGCTGATTTTGGCGTGCAAGGGATTAGGCACAGCACTGCAGACAGGTCTGATTGTGCCGGACAGATATTTCATCACAAAAAAAACACTCAATACTGCAGCAATGGAGTTTGGCAGGCAGCAGTTCTTTATGGAAAGAGATTTTGAAACAAATAAGCTGACAAAAGAGTGTATGCCTGATGAGTATGCAAAGAAACAAAAATTGACAGCGGCAGTTATTGGCGAGCTTGCGTTGATGAGCAACACCATTGAAACCATGTTTGCGAAGCCGCAGGCAGTGGATTTCGCAGTCTATAAAGATGCAATTTGGCTGCTTGGAACAGAAGAAGCAGAATGGTATCAGGAAAAAATAAACAAGGAAGCAAAAGAAATGCAGCGGCGGGAAAATCTTTTGAAAGTTCCAGTGCAAAAAGAAGAAGAGCTTATGCAAAAAGAGCAGGAGATTTCAAGAGTCTTGACAAAAGAGTTGGAAGAAGATGCGTTAGTGGTTGGCGCGCTTCTCGGATCAGCAGGAACAGCAGGAATAACAACTGAAATGAGGGAACAGCCGCATTCAATAGTTCAACCAATGGAGGCAAAAATGAGCAGTGATCCAAATGATATCAACAGCATTATTCAGGGCATGGATTTCACTGCGGCGTTGAGTGAAGTGAGCAAGAATGCAGGACAGCAGCAGGCGCAAACATTTTCACAGTCAGTATCTGTTATTTTTGAAGAACACAAGCAAACAGCGCAAGCTGTCACAGAAGCAGTGGCAGAAGACGAAAGAGAAAATCCTGAAGAAGAAATGAGTCTTGAAGAAGAGCCGCTCAAAAAAGAGATGACCCTGTTGGAAAAATCCGCAGGTGATTTATTGGTGCATTGTTTTCATGAGATCAAGGCGGCAATACCAACAGAGCAGTGGGCGGCAACTCCCGCGGTGCGTCATCTTGCAGTCCTTGTCCAGAATTTCTCGCAGAAAAAAATCCCACCAAATCCCGCGCAGGTCAAATTTGCGTTGGATGCGGTCGAAAAAGTAAAGAATAGATAATTTCCTCATTAGATTTATAAGAATGGGGAAGATTCTGTATATATGGATATTTCAAAATTTGTATGTGATACTTGGACAAGGGAGCAAAAAGAAGTATATCAAAGAATAACTGAAGAAAAAGAATCATATCCTAATTGTGTTGCAGCTGCGTTAGGATATCTTGGCATTGAAACAGGAACAGCATTTAATCCAGGAAAAGCATTCCCATTTATTGAAGGTATTTCTGAAACAACAGAAGCGCCAGAATTTGGCGCGCTTGTCGTGTGGTATTCAAATCCCATTTCATTGATGACTCATTGTTTTTACACCACGCCAGTTCGTCATGCAGGGTTAGTGTTAGGAACAAGAAATGATTTTTTATATGTTTTTGATCAGATGCGTGGAAGTTTACATGGAGAACCAATTAGTGTTGCAACACAAAGAGTGGATGCGTTCTCAAAGGAAAGATATGGGGAAAAATATGCGGGAATTACTGAAGTAAAGTATCATCCACTTGAGGCAGTTCTGGCGCAGGCACAAAGAATCAGATAACCTTCGCCATTATTTTATTTGTTTTTCTTTATCATTCTCTTCAAAACCACCACATGCTTCGACAATGACGCGTGTAGATACCATTGAAAATCAGAAACAATCTTCCAGTTTGTCGCGCGGCAAATTTTCTTATAATCGACAAAGTCAGGAAAGCTGACGACAACAATGGAAGTATTTCGCGAAGCATTCTCAAGGAAGCGCGTATACAGTAAAATAAAATCCTGTGATTTTGTATTTTTGCCAAACGGCAATTCCGTCACAATCGCAGCGCATTTTTTTCTGAAAGTGGTTGCGTCTCCATGCTGAACAATGATATTTTTGATGCCATAATATTTCAGATTCTCGTGGCATTTCTCGAGCATCCATTTGCTGATATCAAAACCAGCACATCGACACCCAGAAAGTCCAGCTTCGATTAAAATCCCTCCTGTGCCGCAAAAAGGGTCAACAATCGTGCCAGAAGCACCGGAAAGATGAACCATTCCCAGCGCGAGTTGCGGATGCAGTGATGCGGGATAAAATCCAGGACGATGCTGTGCTTTTCTTTCCAAAAAAGAATTTAAATTTTGCCAGAGTTGTTTTGTCGCAAAAACTTTGTTCTTGATAAAAAAGAAATGAATCAGTGTGTCTGGCTTTGCAAGATCAACGTGCGGATCTTTGCCAGTCTTTTTTTTCAGTGCGTCCCAGATGATGCCTGCCAATTTTCGTTCATCAACGCTGCTGCGAACGCAGAATGCGCCAATGATTGTTTTGTTCCAAGGATATTTTCTGAGTCTATTCTCCAATTCTTTTCGAGAGCAGGAAAAAAGAATCTCATACACTGCTTTTGTAAAGGCAAGTTTTTGATAAAGAGGTTTGCCTTTCGTTTCTTTTATATGTTTCACAAACGCATATTCTTCTGACGCAGTAACATTCGCAGTGCCATACAGTGCGCGAGCTTCAGCAAGTGCGAGTGGCAGATGTTTTTGTGATAAGA
>JACRKI010000121.1 GCA_016215305.1 Candidatus Woesearchaeota archaeon
AAGTATTTTTGGAGCATACTCTTCCAATATTTTCTGCATTTCTTTGTATGTAAAAATACTTCCTTCATCATGCAGATTGTAGCGCACTTTTGGACTTGCCACATTTGTATCACACAGCGTGATGAGAAATTCATTCTTTGCCTCTTCCCTATTATAAATTTGCGTGATATAATGCAGCAGGGGATTGTACTGGAACAACATCGGAATTGTCGGCACTTCTCCAAACAGTTCTTTTCGCAACGCGTTATTCTTTTGACACGCTTCACGAATTATTTGCGCAAACGGCGTTTCAAATCCAATGCCAATATCAATGTCTGACGCGCCATATGAGGAAATAATAATCGCATCTTTCCTCAATTGCTTCTGAAAATATGCTTTCCACTCGAGCGAAATTCCTTCTCCTCCTGTGAGAAGATGTATTTTGTATTTTTTGAGGTCTAGTTTTGTTTCATCCAGAAATTTTTTGAGAAACGGCGGATATCCCGCGAGAATATATTCCTGCTCTGTGCCGAAGGTTTGCAGCGTTTCTTCAATATTCTGTATGCTTGTGCCTGTGCTTTTGACAAGTGCGTAATTTTGCATGAGTTGACAAAACTTAATCCCTATTGCCCACGGACCATTTGACCACGCGCTCAGCACAATCACATTTCTCCTGCTGATGTTATAGACATACTCAAATTCAAACTTCGCGAGCTGAAGAAGGATTTCATTTTCCTGCACAGAACGAATCCAATTGCTTGGCGTGCCGCTTGTACCGCCGCTCTCGTCAATATTTCCATGCGGGGGAAATCTTCCGTTCAGGCAGCGATCTTTCAATGAATATTTTTTGATATAATTTGTTTTTTCTGTTATTGGAACATTTTTGTTGAAATCATCTTCTCTTTTGATTGCTTTTGGGTTAACATTGTTTTTGAGACAAAAAGAGTGATACGCAGGCACATTTTTTTCCGCATGATGAAAGGTTTGCACTGCTTTTTTCGCGCCAATGACGTGAAAGAGATCTGGATCTGCTGTTGTCACAAACTTCAAGGTTCGCTGATAGTCTTTGAGAATAAATCTATTAAAGCGTTCCATAACCGCTAACGGAAGTTTCTTTGCCACCAAGTTGAACATACACTTCTTTGGGATTGGATTGTATATAAAGTTTGCCTCTATTGATTACTCCTTTGAAATGATAAATATTCCATTAGATTTAAATAGCATCACTGCTTCCCTTTGATTATGGGAATATTTGAAGTTGTCAATCCTGAAAGGACGCTGCTTCCTATTGAAGTTCCCGCAACACCAATTCTTCCTGTCCTGCAGCAGCTTCAATTTGATGCTGCTGCGTTAGAAGAAGAGGTTTCTGTCACGTATATTCTTGGAGTTCTTGATATGTTCAGAGACGCAGTCATAGGGCATAGTCTTCTTGATGCTTCTTTGGATATTGTCGAAGGAATTATTCAAACAAATTTTTCATGCGGTACTGGCGAAGAAGCAGTGCGTGATAGAATCAGCAACTATCGATGGCATGAGGTACTATCCTCTCCCAAAATCCCCTGGACACTTTACGAGCTTGCTGCGGAACGTGTTCGTATTGAACTGACAAAAGAAGATGCGCTACGCGACTATACCACCCCAACCATGTTTCCATTTCTTCTTGGAGTGTACTCCCTTGTCAGCCACCCTTTTATTGTTGCTCAATCGCGATTTCAGTCCATTGAAGGACTGATTGGCGCGGTGAACAGTCTTGGAAAAAAATTAAACATTGTTACTGAAATGAAAACCACTTCTCCACCTCAAAAACAAGGAGATCTTCTTACTGCACAATTTCAACGAACACAATATCCGGAATCTTTACACGCACTGGAAGAACGATTACAAAGCACAGGCATATCACGCCTAGAAGCAAAAGAAGTTGCAAGAACAATCTGCTACCGCGATCTTGCCACAACACTTGGCGCACTTGTTGCAGGAAGCATTCTCAAAAACCAACGACTTCGGTATATTGAAGTAGATGGCGACCCTCTTGGAGAAGCGAACATTCGTATTTATTATCCGCCTCCTGCGGGAGACAGCACTGTTTCTCTCTCTGATGCATGGAAACTTCTAACAACAAAACCTGGTAATCCCTGGAGACAACGCTATATAAAAGAAAAACTAGAGTACGCAGTCGCGCCACTGCAGGCGGTTGGATTACAATTAGCAAACAGAGAGCTTGATGCCGCAAGAATTAGAGAAAGCAGGCAAGCCGCAACACTCGCCAGAACTGAAGAGGCTGAGCGAACACTTGCTCAATTAGAACAAATCGCGCGCGGGATTGCGCATGAAGTCAAGAATCCTCTTTCCACTCTTTCCAATAATACCCGCGCATTATTTTTTGATGAAGATAATTATTTTGAACGACTCCAGGAAGGAACGAATGATCCTGCTGATCCCCATTATCAACATCATAGAAGAATAATTGTTGATATTGGACATCAATTTATTTCCAAAGAACCATTAAAAGGACCTGCCTTCAGGCAAATGGTGGAGAGACGGCGTGACGCATATACCACAGCAGTCAAGCTTCTTAATGAAGAACTGGATGCTGTGGGAAGAGAAAAAATTTCTCCGTTACGAGGGTATGCTTTTGATCCACTGGTGAGAGGATATCTTCTTCGAAAAAAATACGCAAGCTATAATATCATCCGAGAATATTTTGGACGACTTGACATAGGAGAAACCCTTACTCGAGAAGAATTTGGAGATTTGGGAGTACATATAGAAAAATTAGACGCCGCAAACAATGTCTCTCAAGAATTAATTGCAGAACTATACAGAAGAATAGGATATATTTCCGCAATCGCGACAAACCCCATGCGGCATAGAACAACCGAGGAGCTCGATTTAGACAGTCTTATTCAAGAAGGAAGTTTCCTCTTCCTAAAAGAAATAGAAAAACCAGAACTTGTTATCACGGTAGAAAATCGAGTGCAGTATGGTAATGCAGAACTCACCAGAAGCACTATTGAAAATATTCTGAAAAATGCGCGGGAAGCGCTCAGCAGAGATACAACGCAGGATATTGAATCACACACTGTTGTTATTTACTCTCCTCAGGATGCTCCTGTTATTTATTTTGGAAATACAGGTCCTGCAATTCCTCCTGACAGAGCAAGAGAAATGTTTGATCTTCATAAACGTGTTCAGAAAAGCGCAGACTCCAGTGGAATAAGTTTAGCGCTCGCGCAAAATGATCTTCATAGAGTGGGATGTGATCTCCTTTATTATGATACAAATCAAACATATGCACTCCAGCAAAAATATCCAACTCTTGGAAAATATCCGCTTCACGTTTTATTTGGCATCAAATTATTAACCGCAGAAGAATGCGCGGCAACACGCACATCATGAGTCATAAGCTTTAAAAAGGATATAGAGTTACTTGCATACCGTAGTGAATCAGGAGGATGGAGACGATGACAGGAACCACAAATATGTTTGGAGAAGCACATACAGAAACGCTTGATGATTTTTTTACACTCGTTGACAGGAGAAACCGCATTGCTCTTGCAGTTGATGATGAAGCAAAAATACGAAAAGACGTTGCTCAAACTCTTTTCGCGACAGACCGATTTCTTCCTGGAGAAACAGACGCGTTACAGCAAATAGTTACCTCACTTCCTGAAGGCATGATTGCACTTGAAACTCCTCCTCTCGATGAAGCAAGTATTCTTCTTACTGCTTCTGGAGAACACGCACTTGCACTTTCCTGGGAACTGTATGATAAAGGGCTTCAAGCAACAGTAAAAATATTTGACATTAATATTGAACGTGATGAAAAGCAAACACGAATTCCCATGAATGGATTGCGAGCAGCTTCTTATATGGCTGGCTTCGACCACGCGCCAGTTATTGTCTATACTGCATATGCAAAAGATCACCTTACCCAAAGTAGATTCGAATCCAGTGTCCCCATGTTTTTAGTGGAAAAAAGTCCTGCATCTTTAGACACATTGAAAGATGTTGTTGTCGCGGCACAGCATTATGCTGATGTCATGGCACAGCTTCGCACGACTTTGAAAAAACGTGAAGATTATATTTCCGGACTCGCAGAAGGAATAAAAGAATTCAAAAAAAGATTAGGAGTAAGCAGATCTGAAGATTATGAAAGACTCGCATATCAAGACTTTACTATTGATCAGACTCTCACAAGCGATATCCTGGATCTTGCCGGCCGCATCCCTTCATATACAGGGTTTGAATCGCACGAGCTTACTGCCGAGATGGGAGCAACTTTTGAAACATTACAAACCAAAGCGAGCATTGTTAATAATTATAACATAAGAAGAGAATACGATGATTTGATAACACGAGTTGAGAATACCAGTAGAAACATCAGAAGAGCAAGAGAATCTCTCTCCGCGATACAAGCTCTGGCACGTTCTTCTTCTGTGGATGGATCTATCTATAGCCATCTCCAAACAGCAGAGAGCGCGCTGAATCCAGAAACAGGATGGGCTGACATTCTTGCATTTGATGAACTTCCAACACGAAGTGAACTCTCTTATGTCACCAAGATGGTTACAAATAGCGCTCCTGAAACAGTCGCGGTCACCTCTTTTTCTCTGCATGAAGGACAATATGACACGCAAAGACTAGGACTTGTCGCTTTGGGAATTCGACAAACTCTTGTCGCATATGATTCCGCACTCGTTGACGCGGAAATAAAAGGAGCGCGCGATCCCGCAGAAGCACAATTGGAAATGACTGAAAGTAGAGATCATCTCAAAATCATTTGTTCATTCCATGTTCCTGCAGACAAAAAAGACGCTTTTCAGATGTATCTTGGCGCGCACCTTCAAGATGTGATGTGCAATCAAATCTTCAGAAAAGCAGATCCAACATTTGCTCCTGAAACCATGAGCATTGGATACACCCCTTCTGGTATTGAAGTACGAGTAGAACTTCAAAAAGGACAGCTCTACATGCCGCTTTAATTCTTTATTTCTTTTCTTTATTTTTTTCTTTCTTCTTTTCAGAAAATATATAAAGTAAATACGCTTGAAAACAAATATGGTCAAAGAGAACAATCATAATTTGCTTCTTGCATCGACGTTGTTGTTATTCCTCGGACTGTTTTTGCTTCCTGTTTTTTTCGGAACAACTTCTGGCGGACTGACCGGATTGACTGGCGCGGTTTCCATTACCGGCGCGGCAATCGCTGACCTGAAAGCAGGAAAGATGACATATCTTTCGATTGGTTTTTTAGTTTTTGTTTTGACCAATACACTCGCGGTTGTCGGATTTGCGTCATATTTTTTCAAAAGCATTCAGAATAATCACGTGCAATTCCAAGTCAGCGCCGCGATTAAAGATATTTTCCGCGCGATCAAGAACTTTTTTGTGAAGTGAATTTTTATTTTTCTCATTCGGATTTCTTGACAAATAGCTTTTTTATTATGCGGAGATCTGATGAAGTCCTTAGAGAGATTCTAAGGACCTCAGCGAATCTCTATGCTCTAGCGGGCGTGTGCGGGTTCAAATCCCGCCCTCAGCGCCTCTTTTTTTCTTTTATAAATTTAAATGTTTCTGTAGCTTTGCCCAAAAAAGAAAAACACACGCACTAAGAAAGGCTTGAGTTAGGGGACCCAATTTTTCTATTTGGAGTTGTGCAGATTTTGTCTTCGAGTATTATTTTGAATTATTTTTTTGATACTCTCGTTAAATTATCTTTTCGATAAAATATTTCCAAAAAATAATAATTAAATTGAGAAAAATAAAACGAAACTATTGCGCTTCTGCTGGAGCTTCCTGCTGCTGCGGCGCTGCTTCTGCCTGCTGCGGATATGGTCGTCTTGGCGCGCTGTATCTCTGCTGTCTCGCATTCTGCGCAGATTCCATGATCTTCTCGACATTCATGGTCGTGCTTGGAAGCGCAGAAACCGCAACAGTGTCTTTCACCACAGTCATCATTCTGATTTCACTATTTCGAATTGGATAAATGCCTTTGCACGCTTCTCTGACGCCCATCTGCAATCGACCGCTGACGACATCTTTGAAAACCTGATCATACGTGCTGTTCGCAAAATAGGTCGCGACAAACGCAATAACCTGTCTTCGCACTGCCGCGACAAGCGATCGCTTTGTTTCATACGCGGTTAAAAGGAACGGCTTGACACGAACTTTAATTCCATCTTTTGTCTGGACAACAATAGACGCGTCAACACGCATGCGGCCGCGCCGCACCATTCGCTTAATGGAAGATGGCGCGATTTCATAGGAAACAACACGGCAAATGCCTCTGCCTTCCATGATCTGATCCACCGCGAACTTGACGTTCATGTTCTGCTTTTTCATGTCCCCTGTCAAACTCATCAAACTGAGTTCAATGGTTTTTCCCAAGAGATGCTTAGAATCTTCCACCAATGTTTCCCCAAGCGCCGCTTTGCCAAAGACATCCGGCGCGACAATCTGGAACCAGCTTTTCTTTTTCTTTGTGAGCGGAGCTTTCTTTTTGACTAGTGGTTTTTTATTTTCTTTTTCCTCTGCCATGGTCGGGTGAATGAAGGGGTTGTTTATAAACATTTTGTTTTTCAAACAAAAATCCAACTCGGTAAACCAAGTGCACTCACTTCGTTCGTGCAGGACAACGCTCGTGCTGGATTTTTGTACAAGAAGTAATAAAAAATCACAATCAGAGCAAGCTCCATGGTATTTACTTGACGAGGGATTTTTTAAGCCTCGAACTGGGTTCGATAATCGCAGCAAGCTGCGGGGTATCAGACCCAGTTCGAGCAATGAAAAGCTAAAAAAACAAAGATATATATAGAAGAATTTCATTAGAAAGAATATGGATATGAAAATAATTTCATTGACGATAATTTTGCTGAGCGTTCTCGCGCTTTCCGCATGCACCGCATCACTCCCGCAGGGAGACATTGTCTTTAATTTCTGCGACATTGACACCAATGATTATATTTCCTGTCCGACCATCGCGTTAAGCGCAAGTGAAATCGATATGACGCTTGTCAGCAATTCTTCAGACGTTGTTTCGATTGACAGCGTTGCCTATGAACTGCCTGATGCAGGGGTTTATTGCAGCACAGACTCCACGACATTGACCACTGATGATGCTGAAACCTACAGCATCGCATTGCCTTGCGATCTTTCTGCATATAGTGAACAGAATACACAGCTCTCGTATACCGCAACAGTCACCTTGAACGATGGATCGACTATTTCAATTACTGGAAAAGCAGAAGACTGGGTTGAAGGATAGATTTATTTTTTATTTTCTGTAATTTCTTCTTGTCATCCTTTTATTATGGACGTTGTCCACTAGTAAAACATATCCGTGGAATTTCGGAATGTTTAAAATAGGATTAATTTTTATTAAATTATAAATTAATATGCGCGACAAGAAATGTCGCGCACTGCACAGTTCTCTGCCTTAACGGCATCGAACTGTGCAACAGCGAGAACAGTTCCATGCGACGTTAAGGAGCATGGAACTGGCGTTGTGCGTCGTTCAGACGCACAGAGTTATGAGAATATATCAAAATAAAGTAAACAAAGTTCCTTGCATTTTCCCTGAACCAACAATCTTTTGTTTCAAAAGTTTTATATACT
>JACRKI010000116.1 GCA_016215305.1 Candidatus Woesearchaeota archaeon
GGACGCTCCGATAACATCAACATATGCCTGTCCGAAATGCGGCTATTTTTCAATCAAGTTCAAAACTATACCAGAAGTCAAACTGTTAAAAGAAACAAAAGAAGTCAAGCCAGAAGCAGAGAAAGCTGCTGAGAAAAAAAGACCAAGTAAAAAATTCAAGAACTTGTTTAAAAAGAAAATTGAAAAGCCAGTTGAAACTAAGACAATAGAAGAATTTCCATCAGAATTTTTCGAAGAGAAGCCATTAAAACCAGTTTCAAAATTCCCGAAGTCAAAGCTGAAAGATGAAAGAACCCTGCAAATAGAATCTGTAGAATTGCCAGAGTCTGTTGAACCAGTTGGAGAAAAGGAAATTATACCAGAAGAGATTGAACTTCCAAAAGTTGGAAAAACGGTTGAGATTAAGCCGAAAAAAATAAAAGAGGTTGCAAAAACTTACAGAATTCCCGAATCCTCTTTAAAAAAAGCTTTTACAAGAATAGTTGAAATCGAGAAAAGAATTCCTGAAAGGGTCAGCGATGTCACACAGGTGGATGAATTGAAGCAGATGATTGGTCGGATTGAAAGAAATGTTAGACATGAAAAAATAAATGTAGTACCAGAAGTGATTGAAAAACTGTTGGAAACCAAGGAAAAGATTGAAAGATTGAAACTGCCAGAGAAACTCGATCCAGTCACAGAAGTTAAAAACAAAATAAGGGAGCTTGAAATGAAAAAGGATCAGATGAATGAAGCGAAAGAAGTCGTCAAGGCGAGATACTACAAAGGCGAGCTGGATGAGAATGCCTTGAAAAACATAATGGAGAATTACGAGCAAGAGTTGATTAGAACCGAGGTTGAAATCAAGCAATACAAAAAACTATTGAAAGACTTGGGAAAAAAGAAACCCCCAACAGAAGTTTCTATCCCACCAGCAACAGAAATACCAAAAACTTTTATTCCTCCCGAGACTATTCAGCAACCTGTTCAACAGCCACAAGCTGTCATTCCAACTATCAGAGAAGCTCCAATAGAAATCACTCCACCCATAGTCAGGTCACCTGGTACAATGATTGTAAGACCAATTAGACTCCCTTATCTAGGAGAGGACAACAGACCTCCAAGAAAAAGAACTTCTCTCATACCAAGATTACCCGAGATCGAACTGAGAAAAACTGAAGGAAAAAAAGTTGAAACCAGTCTGGACAAGATGCTCCGTATGGTAGAAGAGCGCGGCTCGATAGACATAGGAGAAATTGCCAAGGCACTATCAGTAAAAGAAGATCATGTTGAGGAATGGGGGAAAATATTGGAAGAACACAATTTAGTTAGATTGTCTTACCCACCTTTTGGTAAGCCAGTGTTAAGGAAGATCAAATGAAAGAAAGATCTGAGCGATATTTTGTTGAATCTGATAATGTCAGAGCTGAGGTTCAAATAAAAATAGTCTCCGGCGAATTTGTACCAATCTATTTTTTGAATCTGCCTGAAATCGAGCCAGCCACTGCTGCTATCCTTGACAAAATAAGAGAAAATTTATTGTCACAAATTGCTGTAAAGACTGTGGAGCTTTTAGACCCAAGAGCCCACGAAGAACTGAAGAAAAAATTCTATAACATGGCATTCGATCTGATTAAAACCGAGCTGAAAGATGCGGCAGATGATACTGTACAGTTCCTTTCCGGTAGTCTGATTCATGAAATGCTCGGTCTCGGCAAAATAGAATTGTTGATCAACGATGGCAATCTTGAAGAGATAGTTATAAATTATTCCAAAGAGCCGGCGTGGGTTTTCCACAAAAGATACGGCTGGTTGAAGACAAACATAGAAATCCCAACAGAAGCGCAGATAGAGAATTATGCATCAATAATTGGCAGAAGGGTTGGAAGAGAGGTAACAGTTCTCCATCCCTTGATGGATGCGCATCTGACAACAGGCGACAGGGTCAACGCAACATTATTTCCAATCAGCACAAAGGGCAATACAATAACCATAAGAAAATTTAGAAGAAACCCGTGGACAATAACCGATCTGATTGAAAACAAGACCATAAGCAGCGAAGTGTCAGCATTGCTCTGGTCAGCAATTGAATATGAGATGAACATGCTGGTCTCAGGCGGGACAGCTTCTGGGAAAACAACTTTCCTGAATGTCTTGATGTGTTTCATTCCACCCAACCAAAGAATTATTTCAATTGAGGACACAAGGGAGATCGTTCTTCCCTCTTTCTTACACTGGATTCCTTTGACAACAAGGGCACCAAAC
>JACRKI010000118.1 GCA_016215305.1 Candidatus Woesearchaeota archaeon
AAAAGAGAAAGGTTATCACCATGAATGTCATGAAACAAATCAAAATTGAAAAAATGACGCTGAATGTCGGCGCAGGAAAAGACCCGAAGAAGTTAGAAAAAGGAGTTATGCTTTTGAAGCATTTGACAGGAATTGAGCCAGTAAAAACAGTCACGCAGAAGAGAATCCCAACGTGGGGTCTTCGTCCTGGATTACCAATCGGTTGCAAATTAACAATCAGAGATCAGGAAAGAATCAAAGATCTTTTGACTCGATTCCTCAAAGCAAAAAACAATACGTTAAAAGAAAGTCAGTTGGATGACAATGGAAACGTTTCCTTTGGAATTCACGAATACATTGACATTCCAGGAGCGCAGTACAATCCAGAAGTAGGAATCATGGGCTTTGAAGTATGCGTCACATTGAGACGCCCTGGCTTTAGAGTAAAAGTAAGAAAAATCCAGAAACGAAAGATCAAAAAGAGTCACCGCATTTCAAAGCAGGACGCGATTGCGTTCATGAAAGAAAAATTCCAAATTAAAACAGGAGACGAATAAGAGGCACAAAAATGACGTACAGCTCACACAAAAAAGCATTGAAGCAATTGAGGAATAAACCAGACAAGCTTAAAAAATTCCTGAAACATAATGCGCCAAAAGAGCGGACAACAGGACAGTCACGATTGCGATGCAGACGATGTTTGCGATCAGGAGCATATATTGGCAAGTACGGACTCAATTTGTGCAGACAATGCTTTAGAGAAATCGCACCAAAAATTGGATTCAAGAAATTCCATTAATATAAAATTTTCACATTCGCGCTTCGCGCTCATGGAGAATTTTAGAAAAAAAGTGAAAGAGAAAAAATAAAAAACAAAGAAAAAAGAACACGGAGGTAAAATTCCTCATGAACCAACGAAGTTGGTGAATGTTGGAATTTTTTAAAAATGACATTAAATGATCCATTGGCAAATGTTTTTTCCAACATTTTGAATAGTGAGAAGGTTGGAAAAACTGAAGTCGTCATCGCACCATCCTCAAAATTAATCAAGCAAATCCTGACATTATTGCAGGACAAACATTACCTTGGTGGTTTTGAAGAGATCAAGGATGGAAAAGGAAATATCCTTGTCATGAAACTTATTGGCGCGGTCAACAACTGCGGCGTTATCAAGCCGCGATACTCCGTAAAGCTCGATAATTATACAAAATACGAAAAAAGATTCCTGCCTGCAAAAGGATTTGGAATACTTATGGTCTCAACTCCAAAAGGGTTGATGACGCATGAAGAAGCAAACGAACAACAGCTCGGCGGAAGATTAATCGCATACTGCTACTGATAAAATCCTTACATTCGCGCTTCGCGCTCATGGAGGATTTTAATAAAAGAATAGAACAAGAAAGAAGAGAAAACAAAAAAGTAAAACACAAACAATGGAGAGTGAAAAATTTTTCATGAGTGTCCGAAGGATGCGAATGTAAGAATTTTTTAAAATGAAAATAAAAAATTACAAAGAAGAACTTGCAGTTCCTGAAGGAACAACGGTCCAAATTCATAAAGGGATAGTTACTGTTTCCAAGGCAAAGCATACACTCAAACGCGAGTTCAAGGATCCACGACTCAGCTTGAAAATGGATGCAAATAAAATAGCGATTGAACTCAAAGAAATGACACGAAGAGAAAAAATGCTTATTGGTACGGTTATTGCCCACATCAAGAATATGCTCAAAGGAGTCAATGAACCGTATGTATATAAATTAAAAATTTGCTCAGGTCACTTCCCAATGAATATCACATTAAGTGGAAAAACACTTTCAGCGAAAAATTTTGTAGGAGAAAAAATTCCAAGACTTTTGGAAATCAGGGATGGCGTGGAAGTAAAAATAGAAGGCATGGATATTACAGTCACAAGTGCAAATAAGGAACTCGCAGGACAAACAGCGGGAGCGATTGAATTGCTTTGCAGACGACCTGGATTTGATCCGCGAATCTTCCAGCAGGGAATTTACTTGACAGAAAAAGCAGGAAAATCAGCATAATATAAAATCAAAGAAGAAGAAAATCAAAAAAAGAAAAAAACAATGGAGAGTGAAAAATTCTTCATGAGTGTCCGAAGGACACGAATGCAAGAATTTTTAAAAAATGAACAAAAAATTATTGGACATCAAAAAAGAAAAAAGGGCAAAGAAGCCATCATTTTTACGAAGAAACTTCATGAAAAATAAGCGAACGCGAGTTTCTGGCAATTGGCGGGCGCCTATTGGCCTGCACAACAAGTTGCGAAGAAGACGACGCGGTGTTGGACAATGGGTTATGTCAGGCTATAGAATGCCGGTTGCAGTAAGAGGTATGACTGTGGAAGGATTGCTTCCAACTGTCGTTGAAAATCCAGAACAAGTACAGACACTTGATGCAGCAAAACACGCTATTGTCTTGCAGGCAAGCATGGGAAAAAAGAAAAGACATCTTGTTGTTGCGGAAGCGCAGAAAAAGAAAATCAAAGTTATAGGCATCAAAGATCCCGCAGCATATATGAAAGGAATTGATGACGAAATGGCAGCTCGTAAGAAAGCAAAGAAAGAATATAAAAAAGTGCCAGTAAAAGAAGAAAAGAAAACAGAAGAGAAAAAGGAAAAAACAGAAGAAAAGAAAGCAGAATCTCTTGAAGATGCAACAAAACAGGAACAAATGGAAAAAAATAAAATTTTAACAAAAAGAGAATAAAAATAAAAGTTAAAAAAAAATAAGATTTAAAAAAGCAATAAAATAAAAAATGTGACAAAAAATGGAACTCCTCGTACAAAAAAGATTGGCAGCAAGCGTGTTGAAGTGCTCGCCGAAAAGAGTTGTCTTTAATCCAGAAATGCTTGCAGAAATCAAAGAAGGAATTACAAAAGGCGATATCCGATCACTTATCAAACAAGGCGCAATTAAAGAAACGCAGATCGCAGGAGTTTCCCGCGGCAGAGCGAAAAGCCGCAAAGAACAAAAAATGAAAGGGCGACAGCGCGGTCAGGGTTCACGAAAAGGATCAAAGAATGCGCGTGGAAACCAAAAAAGACAATGGATTAACAGAGTACGAGTCCAGCGCGACTTTTTGAAAGAAGTGCATGGAAAAGACATAGTCACGACAGAAAACTATCACATGTTGTATAGAAAATCAAAAGGCGGTTTTTTCAGAAGTCTGCGACACTTGAAATTGTATATGACAGAAAATAAATTGTTTACGAAATAGAAAGGAAATCAAAATGTCAACAACCACACGAACAATACCATACAGACGAAGAAGAGAAGATAAAACCAACTACAAGAAGCGATTAAAGCTTTTGTTGGCAAATAAACCTCGTCTTGTCATTAGAAAATCATTGAAGAACATAGTTCTCCAAGTAATAGAGTATGGCGAAAAAGGAGACAAAATCATTGCGTCAGCGCATACGCATGAATTAAAAAAATACGATTGGAAATATAACGGCGGCAATATCCCAAGCGCATACTTAACAGGACTCCTTATTGGAAAAAAAGCAGCAAAAAAATGCAAAGAAGTCATTGTTGATCTTGGATTGCAAAATCCAGCAAAAGGAACACGATTGTATGCAGCAATGAAAGGCGCAATTGATGCAGGATTGCAAACCCCGCATGATCCAAGCATCTTCCCTGCAGAAGCTCGTATCAAAGGAGAACATATTGCAAAGAATACGCTTTTGAAAGAAGCAAAGGCAAAAGACATAAGCAAGGCATTTGAAGAATGCAAACAGAAAATCTTAAAGGCATAAAAGCAAAACAAGGCGAACATTCATGGCAAAGAAAAAAGAAGAAACAAAAGAAATAAAGAAAGAAGAAATCATGCAAGAACAGGAAGTAAAAGAAGAAGTGGAAACTGAAGGTCCTGCAGTTGCAGCAGCTGCTCCTGACGAAGCAAACATGCTCTCTGAAAAAGAAATCAAGGAAGTAGAAAAAGAAAAACGCCCAGCGCAAAAAACAAATGTCGATGCGTGGATTCCAAAAACTGCTCTCGGAAAGAAAGTAAAAACAGGAGAAATCACAAATATAGATCAAATTCTGGATGAAGGAAAGAAAGTATTGGAATATCAAATTGTTGACGTTCTTTTACCAACACTTGAAACAGACTTGCTTATGATTGGTCAGTCCAAAGGAAAGTTTGGCGGCGGAAAGAGACGAGCGTTTAGACAAACACAGAAAAAAACAAAAGAAGGAAACAAACCAAAGTTCACGACATATTCAGTTATTGGAAACAAAGACGGCTATGTAGGGCTCGGTCTTGGAAAAGCAAAAGAAACAGTTCCTGCACGAGAAAAAGCATTCAGAAACGCAAAACTAAACATGATGAAAGTGACAAGAGGATGCGGCTCTTGGGAATGCAATTGTAAAACACCGCACTCTATTCCATACAAAGCGCATGCAAAATGCGGTTCTGTGGAGATTACGTTAATCCCTGCACCAAAAGGAACAGGATTGTGCATTGAAAAAGAATGCGCAAAAATCCTGGCGCTTGCAGGAATTAAAGATGTCTGGTCAAAAATTATTGGGCAGTCAAACACAAAAATGAACACCATCAAAGCGTGTGAAATGGCATTAAAAAATCTCACCACAACACGGGTCAACCAGGAAACAAAAGTGAAACTCAGCGTGTGGCAAGGCAGTTCTGCAAAAACAGCAGAAGCTGTTGAGTAAAAGCACAAAAGATGATTTAAAATGGCAGAAACAAAACAAAAGCAAGAACAGGCAAAGGTAACCAAAGCTCCTGTAAAAGCAGCAGCGAGCGCGGGAAAAATCATAGTAGTGCGAGTGCGCGGCCGTGTTCGATTACTCACCACAATCAAAAACACATTAGACATGCTTCGTTTGTATAAAACAAATTTTTGTGTTATTTTGGATAATACTCCAGTAAACATGGGAATGATTCAAAAAGCAAAAGATTACATTACTTGGGGAGAAGCAGATTCTGCAACAGTAGAAGAATTATTCAGCAAACGAGGAACAGAATATACTGGTCCGCTTACTGACACAAAGGGGAAGATTACATACACAGGACGATATGTCGAGCACAAAGGAAAAAAATACAATAAATATTTCAAACTCAATCCTCCTCACGGCGGCTATGGAAGAAAAGGAATCAAAACACATTTTCACATGGGCGGCGCATTAGGGGACAGGGCAGAAAAAATAAGCGACCTTGTCAAAAGAATGCTCTAAAATAAAATAGAAAAAGAAACTAAGAATAACAAAAAAATTAAACAATGAGTGAAACACAATGAGATTCAAACGAAAAAAAAATTCACGACAACGCGGTTCCAAAACACATGGCTGGGGCGCGATGAAAAAACACCGTGGCGCAGGAAATAAAGGAGGCCGCGGAAAAGCAGGAACTGGAAAACGATCAGACTGTCGAAAACCATCTGTCTGGCATATTGAAAAATATTTTGGAAGAGATGGATTCACTCCAGTTGGCGGCAGTAGACAACTTTGTGCATGCAATATTGAACTTCTAGAATTAAAATATCACAAACTACTTAAAGATGGAATAGTCAAAGAAGAAAAAGGAACTGCAACAATTGACCTTAAACCGCTTGGGATAGAAAAATTGTTAAGCAGAGGTCATCCGACAAAGAAGTGGAATATTACAGTTAAACAGGCATCTGCAAATGCAGTAGAAAAAATCAAGGAAAAAGGTGGTCAGGTCACATTTCTTGAAGCAGCAGAAACTGCAGAAGCAAGCGAATAAGTTCTGCAATAAAAGCAGAAATGAAATCTGAAAGAGGCACACTATGGCACTGAAGGACATTCTTTTGAATCTTCCAGAGGTAGCGGGTCCAACGCAAAAAAAGCTCGGCTTTCAGGAAAAACTCAAATGGACGCTTCTTATTCTCGTTTTATTTTTCGTCATGGGGATTATCCCATTATTTGGATTAGGAGACAACGCGCTTGCGCAATTTGAGTATCTTTCCATTATTCTTGGTGCAGAGTTTGGATCTATTATCTCATTAGGAATTGGACCATTGGTTACTGCATCTATTGTCATCCAATTATTGAATGGTGCAGGGATTTTAAGTTTTGATCTCAAGACTCCAGATGGAAAAAGAATGTTTCAGGGAGTGCAAAAACTTGCAAGTATTTTCTTCATCTTGTTTGAAGCGACAATTTATGTGGTCATGGGCGGTCTTTCGCCTGGTGCATATTACAATGCTGCAACGCACCAGTTTACTGCGCAGGCAATCGCAGGAACAACAACCGCGCTTGGCACAGGAATTGTCTTGTCATTAAAACTCCTTTTGATTTTCCAGCTTTTCCTTGGAGGACTCATGGTTATGTTGATGGATGAAATCATCAGCAAGTGGGGATTTGGATCTGGAATTAGTTTATTCATCGTCGCAGGAGTTTCCAAATCTCTTTTTGTCCGTGCGTTCAGTTGGATGTCTGGACCAAACAGCGTGAGCGGTGAGTTTACCTACGCGTCTGGAAAGATCCCGCAGTTTTTTCAGGCATTATACAATGGCGATCCGCAAACCGCAATGGGCGCGGCAGCGCTTGTCATTACAACAATTATTATCTTTGCTATGGCGGTCTACATGCAGGGGATGAAAATTGAAATTCCGCTTTCTTTTGGAAGAATCAGAGGACATGGAATTAGATGGCCGTTAAGTTTTACCTATGCAAGTAACATTCCGGTCATTCTTATCAGCGCATTATTGGCGAATCTCCAACTCTGGGCGCGATTGCTTCAGAATTGGGGACATCCACTTTTGGGAACATTAACAGCATCTGGCAGTCCTGCAACAGGAATTATTTCTTGGATTACTGTTCCAGGAGGAGCAAATGGTCTTGTCGGATTAATTCTCAATCAGGGAACTATTTTGATTGGGTGGAGACCATTTATACAATCTCTTATATTTATGTGTGTCATTATCTTTGGTTCAATTTTATTTTCCTATTTCTGGGTTCAGACAGCAGGAATGGACGCGAAGAGTCAGGCAAAAAATATGGTTTCGTCTGGATTGCAGATTCCAGGATTTAGAAAAGACGAACGGATTTTGGAACGACTGCTCGAACGGTATATTACGCCATTAACCATTATGGGCGGCGCAGCAGTTGGCATTCTTGCGTCTGTTGCGGATGTGCTTGGTGCGTTAACGCAGGGAACATCTTTATTGCTGAGCGTCATGATTGTCTACAAAATGTATGAAGAAATCGCGAAAGAGCATATGATGGATATGCATCCTGCTTTGCGAAAAATGATGGAATAGATAAAAATGGTTCTCGACTTTTTATTCCAAATCCATCCAACAATCTTGATATTGATTATTGGAGTGTTTGTTTCTACAATTATGGTTTTTGTCTACAAATACATGACTAATCAAACTTTAATGAAAGAGCTTCGTGACGAGATTCAGGAACTGCAAAAAGAAATGAAAGAACTCCGGAATAATCCCACGCGAATGGCAGAAGTGAATAGCAAGGCGATGGAAACAAATATGAAATATATGATGCATTCCATGAAGCCGACACTGGTGACATTTATTCCTGCGATTCTCCTCTTTGGCTGGCTGAGTGCGCATATCGCGTATGATCCGTTAGTTGCGGGAAATGAATTTAGTGTCAATCTTAATTTTGAAGACACTATTGCGGGAAATATTGTCCCAACAGTGCCAGAAGGAATGACATTAATCGACGGGGAAAATTATAGCATTAAAGACCACAATGTTCTTTTTGTGTTCAGGGGAGATGTTCCGGGAACATATACATTGCAATATGCGCTGCAAAATGAAACAGGAGATATTCTCAGGACATGGCAAAACAATGTGACAATAACTATGTCAGACAGCGACAGAAAATATACAGGTCCAATCTTTAAGATGAATGATAAGATACTTAAAACAATTACAGTAAGCAATGAGAATTTCCATCCATTTGGTTCATTCCACATCTTTAGTTGGTATCCAGGATGGGTCACGTTATACATTTTAATATCGTTAGTCTGCAGTTTAGGATTGAGAAAGTGGCTGAAGATTTATTGAGAGAGTAAAAGCAAACTTTATAAATAAACAACTGTTCCAAAGAATACAGATAACGAGGAAAACAAAATGGTAGCACCAAGATATCGATCAAGATCAAAACGACGCGTGTTTGTCAAAACACCTGGCGGAAAAACAGTCATTCATTACAAAGTTCGAAAACCAAAAATGGGAACCTGTCCTGTCACTGGACAAACCTTGAAAGGCGTGCCGCGCGAAAATACCGCAACAATGCGAACCTTGGCAAAGTCAAAGAAACGACCGCAAAGACCATATGGCGGCGTTTTATCCAGCAAAGCAATGCGGCGTGTTGCTATTAATGAAGCGCGTGTTTTGTCGCAGCTTGAATAAAATTAAAATAAAATTCTCACATTCGCATCTTCGATGCTCATGAAGAATTTTAATGAAAAATATAATTATAATCACTTCCCAAGCAAGGCGACTCTTGGGTAAAGCAGAAAAAATAATGAAACGGGTGAAGAAATCTAAAATCGCGCACTATCTATTCGACCAACAAATCTTTTATGTTGAGCGAACGAAGTGAGCGAAACAATAAAAGATTTGTAAAAATGGGTTTATTTGAAGTAGGACGAGTCTGCGTGAAAATTGCAGGAAGAGACGCACGAAAGAAGTGTGTTGTGATAGAAGTGTTGGACAATACTTTTGTTATGGTAGATGGCGAAACACGGCGCAGAAAATGCAATGTTGCGCATTTGGAACCATTGAACATGGCAGTAGAGTTAAGTTCAGGCGCAGACAACGCAGCAGTTGTTGCAGCGTTGAAAGACGTAGGAATTGTTTGCACAGAAAAGAAAGCAGCAAGTAAAGGCGAAAAAGAAAAGCCAAAAAAGCAGAAGGCAGTAAAGAAAGGCGAAGCAAAGCCAAAAGCTGAAAAAGCAAAACCTGCTGAGAAAAATGCTACGAAGAAGAAGGAATAGATTTCTTTAACTTTATATTTTTTATATTTTAGTAAGCAAAGCTTTTCTTAGTGCGTGAGATGTGTGCGGGACAATTTAGAAAATTCTACTTCAACCTTCCCCTAACAATCTCCCACAATTTTGTCATATCAATTTCAACAGCAGCAACAGGCATCTCTAAGCCAAAGGTTTGCAGGGTTTGCGGATGCACTTCGCCAATAAACCCAACAGATATCTCTTTATCATTATCTTTCACAAACACTGTTCCCATTCTGCCAAGCAAAAAGCATCCTAAAGTATCCTCACAAACAACAAATTGAAGTTCAAGCATTCTAAAAAGATAGTCAAGCGCTTGTCTTGCTTCTGTAAAGCTTGCTTTCTGATGCGTCAAAACAATCCCAAGATGCTGCGCTTCCTGCGCAAGAGAATGATGTGACAAATCTTTTGTAAAGATTCCTCCAATTTCAAAGAATTTCTGTGGATATTCATAATTTTTATTCTGACGTAAAGACTGCAATAAACAAGGCAATATCCATGTTCGCAAAG
>JACRKI010000117.1 GCA_016215305.1 Candidatus Woesearchaeota archaeon
CTTGGCAGTATTTGTCCGGAATTCTTTTTGTGGGTCGTCCCGGAAAACAAGCATCATGCGAGAATTGGTCTTGCGACAAAACAAATGCCAAACATCTATTTCAAAAAAGCGATGGAGATGTTAGGGTACACCGATTTGGATATTACAGACAGGCAAGGCGGTTTAATTCCGTGTTACAATCCATACATAAAAGTGCAGGAAGATAACATCTATCTCATTGGCGATGCGGCAACAATTATCAAATCAACAACTGGCGGGGGTATTATTCCACATTTGGAGGCAGCAGAAATACTCGTGGACTGTATAAAAAACAGCAAGGATTTCAGTAAAGAATTAAAACGAAAGAAATTATGGCTTCATCTCTTCCTGAGAAAATTTTTGGATCAATTTTCAGATGCAGAATATAATGAGTTAATCAAAACATTGAAACAAAGCAGCGCGGCAGAAGTCATGGAAAAGTATACGCGGGATAATGTTGTTGTGTTGTTGTATCATCTCATTCTAAAAAATCCAAAATTCATTTTTCTTGGTTTGAAACATTTCCCGAAGATGATGAAAGCGGTATAAAAAACACGAGCAAAAAGAAAAACATGAACAAGAAAAAATACACGCACTGGTAAGATTATTCTCACGCACCAGCAACGCAAACAGTATCTTCATGTAATTATTATTATTATTTATTTTTTGATGAAATATTTCTAAAATAATTTATCGAAAATAATAATCCAGACTTCCTCTTCACAATCTTTATAAAACCATGACATTTTCGCATGAGTTGGTGGGATGATTGGAAGAGAAACCAGAAGACAGTTCTAAAACAGAAGACATTTCTATTGATGTTAGCGCAGTTGCAAAAAGAGTATGGACATGGGCAAAAAGAAATTATATTTTATTCGTTATTCTTATCCCAATTCTCTTGAGCATTTTCATACGAATTCAGACAGTGAATCTTCCGATTCTGGATGCTGCGGCAGCGCAGAATGTAAAATCATATATTCAGTCAAATATTGAGCAGCAGGTAAATGCGCAGTATCCAAATCTTCCTGCGGAAAATAAACAAACATTGGTGCAGCAGCAATTAGAAGCCATCTATGCAAAAGGATCAATTAATTATCAGGGGCAGGAATTTGCGATTGCAGATTTAGTCAAACAAAACGCGGCACAAATCAAGCAAAATTTTCAGGATGATGAAGGATTAACTTATTTGGGTGAAATTGATCCGTTTTATTTTTTCAGGCTCACGCAAAATTATTTGGATCATGGTTATGAAGGAGATGTGGAAATCAATGGCAGATATTATGACACGCATCAGCTTGGCGGGACCCCAAGAGAACTTTTAGGGGGAGAAACAAGTACGTTGCCGCATTTCCACGTCATGGTGGAAGCATATCTCTACAAACTTGTGCATCTTTTTATGCCGAATGTGCGTGTTGTAGTCGTAGTTTATTTCCTTCCTGTCTTGTTGGCAACATTAAGCGTTATTCCCGCGTTTTTTATGGTGAAGAAAGTCGCGGGCGCGCTGGGAGGTCTTGTCGCTGCAGTGATTGTTGCAGTACATCCCGCGTTTGTCGGCAGAACAATTGCAGGTTTTTCAGATACAGATGGATATAATGTTCTTTTCCCTCTCGTTATTATGTGGCTTTTTAGCGAAGCAATTGAAGCAGAATCCTACAAAAAAGCAGGAATTCTTGTAGCGATTGCAGGATTATTAGTAGGCATTTTCAGCTATACTTGGGGCGGCTGGTGGTACATTTATGATTTCCTCCTTGGCGTTTGTTTCATCACAGTTTGGTATACACTGCTCAAAAAACAAACAGCAGGAAAAGGAGCAGCAGAAAAAACAAAATGGATTACAGGGGCAGTCTTGCTTGCGCCGCTATTTGTGCTTTGGCAAATATTCCAGACACTTTTGGCTGCGAGACAAAAAGAACAGCGCGACGTGAACAAGGAAGCATTGCTGCTTCTTTCCGCAATTATAATATTCCTAATCACTTGTGGAATTTTTGTCTCTTATTATCTCAGCACAGCACAGTTTTTTGGTGCGGTGACAGAACCGCTTTCATTTTCAACAATTAAAGATGTTGGTCTCGTGAAGCTCTGGCCTAATGTCTTAACCACAGTTGCAGAGTTTAATCCAGCGTCACTTTCAGAAATAATGGGGACAGCGGGATTTGGAATGGGAATCATTCTTTTGTTTGCGTTCTTGGGAATTGGCTATGTTCTTTTTGAGCGGCAGCAGATTGCCAAGGAGCATGAGCCGCTTATTGCAGGGAGTATTGCCTGGGTAGTTGTCTTGACATTACTCTCTTCAAAAATAACATCTCCGACAATATTTTGCCTATTACTTCTTGTTCCAATTGCATATTGTTTGTACAAAAAAACAAATGTGGCAACAATATATTTTGCCGGAATTGCGGTTTGGTATGCGGGATTGATAAAATTGATTCCTCAACTACAACAATCATTATTCTTATTTTTCTTCCTCATGGGAGTTCCATTGCTTTGGGCAGTGGTGAGTGCACTATATCAAGAGAAAAGACTTGATGTGAAATATGGTGTATTGCTTTGTATTTGGTTTGTTGGAACAATTTATGCGAGCACAAAAGGGGTTCGTTTCGTGATGATTATGGCGCCGGCGTTCGGGGTGGCAATGGGGCTTGGGGTTGGTTTTGTCTACAAATTATGGACAGATGTAATCGCGGAAAAAATAAAGATTCGCAGAGTGTATGTTCAAGGTATTTTCGTTGTTGCTGTTGTTGTTTTGTTGATTATACCTGTAGGTGTTGGGTATAATATTGGATATCAGCAGGTTCCATTGATTAATGATCAGTGGTATGATGCGCTGAAAAAAATTGACAATGAAGCAGCGCCGGATGCAATTGTCAATTCATGGTGGGATTTTGGTCATTGGTTTAAGGCAATTGCAAATAGGCCTGTGACATTTGATGGTGGAACGCAGGATACACCGCAGGCGCATTGGATTGGAAGGGTTCTTTTAACATCAGATGAGCAGGAAGCTGTTGCAATACTCAGAATGTTGGATTGCGGCGGAAATACAGCATATGATAAGATTTATAATGCAACAAATGATTCATACAAATCTGTCAAGTTAACAAAAAAAATAATCATGCAAACAAAAGAAGATGCAATGCAAACCTTGGAAACAGCAGGTCTTTCAGAGGAGCAGGCGCAGAAAGTAGTATTGTATACGCACTGTGCTCCACCAGAAGATTATTTTATTACAAGTCAGGATATGGTGGGGAAAGCAGGAGTTTGGGCGCATTTTGGTTCCTGGAATTTTGATAAAGCGTTTGTCGTGAATGTAAAAGACAAGTTTGTAAAGCAGGATGCATTGCGAAAAATTCAGGAAGAGTTGGGCATTTCTGCTGATGAAGCAAATATTCTCTATCAGGAAGCAAAAGCAAACGATCCAAACAATTGGATTTCTCCCTGGCCAAGTTATGTTTCCATGCCGGCAGATTGCTGGCAGGAAGAAATGATGTTGAAATGTTCTGCAGGAATAACAGTGAATCTCACAAATGGAGACACTTTTGTGCAGACAAGCGATGGTATGAAACATCCAAAATATTTGTATTCTGTTGCACCTGATGGAAGTATGGTAATCACAGATTTTAGCAATCAGTCAGATGCGCTTGTTTCATCAGAAGGAAGGTCATATAGTGCGGCATTAATTCCAAAAGGAACAGGATTTACAGGATTTGCGATGGATACAGATTTGTTGCAAAGCATGTTTACTCGAATGTTCTTTTTCAATGGTCAGAGACTGAACTGTTTTGATTTATTTGACCAGCAGACAACAGTGACAGGGGATAAAATTATAGTGTGGAAAGTGGATTGGGATTGTGCAACTCCAAATGAAGTGTATGTTAATGAAACAGAAATTGTGAAGGCAGATGATAACACCACCACAAACTCCAGTCAATAATAAATTTTCTAAGCTCATCATGTGGCAGCAGAAAAAAGACTGGCAGGATAAAGTCTTTTTTTGTTCTCTGTTATTTTTCTTTCTGTTCTATCTTTTTTTATTCTCAAAATTTCACCAATTTCCATCAGAATATTATGGCGGGGATCAATATGCGCATTTTGGTTCAGCTTTGAAAATATATGATACCCTTAACCCATTTCTGAGTTCACATTATTATAATGAGTTGCAGCATTATCCGTGGCTTGTTCCATTCCTGATTGCAATGCTTGCCAAGGTTTTGTTTCAGGATCCATTTCAGGTTGCAATTTATTTTCCTGTGCTCATTCTCATAGCAACAATGCTGATAACATATATTTTTGGAAAGAGATATTTTGAGAACAAAACCTGGGCATTGATTTTGACACTGTCATGGGCTGTACAGCTTGTTCCTTCGTTTCATCCCTCGGAGTTTGCGAAGCAGTTGATGATCCCGTTGTTGTGTTTGTTTGCGTTGTTGTTGTATTCGAAAGAAGGAGCACTCTCTAAAAAAAGAGTCTTTGTTGCAGGAATCATCTATGGGCTTGCGGGGTTGGAGCATATTGTCACGTTTTTTGTTGCGTCAGTCCTTTTTCTCTTTGTAGTGCTCTTTCAAGGGATAGAGCGCAAAACAGATTTTTGGAAGTATGATTTGAAAAGATATTTTGCTGTTCTGCTTATAGGATGGGCAATTGCAGCACTTTTTTGGGCTCCTTTGTTCATCAAGTATCATGGAAAAACCATGAACAATTGGCAGGAATATACATCGCAGACAATTCTTCCTGGTGCTGATATTGTTTCTGCAATGTTTGTAGAAAGTATGAAATATGGAAATGGGGTTATGTCTTGGATTGCGTTAGAGGTGATGATCTTTGGATTCTGTTTTGCGATAAAGCGAAAAGACCGCCGGATATTTATTCCGGTGTTGCTTATTGCAGCAGGGTTGCTAGGAATTATTCATCCATACATTACTTATCCGTTCTTTCATATGACACTGGGATACTATAGGTTTCCTATTGTCTTTGTTTTTGTCAAACAAGTATTGTTGGTCTGGGGATTATATGCTCTTGTCCAGTCTCTTCCTGAAAAGATATTATCGAAAAAATATATATTTTTATGTGCCGCCCTTATAGTTCTAGTTTGGGTAGGAAGTTCTTTTTATTTTTTGATGCAAAATTATATTGAAAGTGAAAGGTATGGATATGCTTTGCAAGTTGATGAAAGAATAGAAGCATATCGTGGACTGCGTGCATTTATTGAGAAACAACATTTGATTGAAGAAAATGAAGTAACGTTGGTTTTGCATCAGGATTTAGGATTTTTCTTTAATGCCATGACCGGAAAGAATGTGATGCTGACGAGGGTAACGCATGCAACTCCGTTTGTCGATCATAACCAGCGTGCTGCGGATATGGCTGTGTTATTATATGGCAATGATTTTAAGAAGGCAAAGGAGATTATTGAAGAGTATCATCTTGCGTATCTTTTCTCAGAAGTGGGAAATATTCAGTTTAGACGGCTTTGTTTAAAGCATTGGAATGAAACAGTATATAATGAAAAAAAGGATAAAACAGTCTATGCGTATTGGTGTATAGAAACAGATCCGCAATATCAAGAATATCTCAATCAGTATGGAATTGAAACAACAATCGCGCCTGTTCGCTTAGCATCAGGGGATAGTGATGTGCCTTTGATAAACGTACTGGTGGTAAAGCCAGAAGAAGTAAAACTGGATTTGCAAGAGGTGTATAATTATGAAGGTGGTAACAACAAAACAATTCTCAAGCTGTACAGAATTCTTGGTCCAAAACAAGAGAATAAAGGAGCACAAGAATAAAGGAGCACAAATATGAAGATCAAAACACCTTCATAAGTTTTATAAAACAAAATGGGTTATTGGACGATAATGCAGGAAACAAACAAAGAGCAGGTATGGGTAGTTATTGCAGCGTATAATGAAGAAAAAAGAATTGGCAATGTCATCTCTTCAATTCTAAAGAATGGATATTCGCATGTAGTTGTTGTTGATGATGGATCAAAAGATGCAACAGCGGCAGTTGCGGAAAATGCAGGAGCAGAAGTGCTTTGTCATATTATGAATAGAGGTCAAGGTGCATCGCTGAAAACAGGGATGGATTTTGCAGTAAGAAGTGGTGCGAAGATTGTGGTTACATTTGATGCAGATGGTCAGCATCATGCAGAAGAGATTCCGTTATTAACCATGCCTATTGAACGAGGAGAAGTGGAAGCCTGTCTTGGCTCAAGATTTTTGGAAAAAGAATCAAATGTTTCGTGGCATAGAAAATTTCTTTTGAAGGGTGGAGCAGTAATCATTTGGATGTTTTATGGTATTCATCTCACTGATACGCATAATGGATTCCGTGCGTTGAAGGCAGAAGCTGTGCAAAAACTCCAGCTTTGCGCGGATCGCATGGAACATGCATCAGAAATCCTTGAGCAGATAGCAAAACAGAAAATAAAATATAAAGAAGTGCCGGTCACAATTACCTATACAGATTATTCGTTGCAGAAAGGACAGCGATCAACTGCGGCATTGGCGATATTGTGGAATATGATTAGGAGCAAAATACTCAGATGAAAAGGAATCGAAAATAAAATAATGGTGGAAGCAAAATGGAAATGATTGGTGGTTTTGGTATTCTTCAGATTATTGGGATTATCTTTTCGCTCTTTGCGTGGAGCAGAGTTATTTTGCGCTATAAAGACAAAAATATAAGTACATTTGAACTCGCGTTTTGGAGTATTGTATGGGGAGGAGTTGTCATTATTGCGTTATTCCCATGGATATTCACGCAGATTTCTTTCTTTTTCGGAATAGGAAGAGGCGTTGATATTCTTTTGTATGTGGGGATGATTGTTTTATTTTATCTTTTGTTTCGATTGTATGTCAAACTGGATACACAACAAAAAGAAATTACGAAGCTTGTCAGAGAAATGAGCATCTCAACTGCGTATTCTCAAAAAAGAGAAAGAAAAAAGATATGAGCCAGAAAATCAGATAAAGTAAGATGAGAACATGAAAAAAGAAGTGTATGTTTGGGGAAGTCTTCTCTTGCTTTCTGTGCTTGGAGGTCTGCTGTACTACAATACTGTTCTCGTGGACACACAGGCATATGTTCTTTCTGTGTATTATCTCGAAGGAAACTCGCTGGGACAAGATGATATTGTCCGGGTCATTGCAAGTTATGCGTTCAAAAGACCAGTAGAAATTCTGGTTGCAGCAATGCTCGAGCCATTGGTTGGTGTAAGACAAGCGTATAGTTTGATAAATATGCTTTTGTATATTGCAACAACATTTTTATTTTATGTCTATTTGAAGAGATTTTTTAGAAAAGAAGAGGAGCAGAAACAAAATCAGCAAGAAAAAGAAAGAGCAGAGCAGCTTGCATATCTTGGAGCAGTGTTGTATGCAGTATCGCTTCCACTTATCCTTTATGCAACAAGGGTGTTGGTAGATGTTGTAGGATATTTGACAATTTTGCTTGGGCTTTTGTTAATAGAATATGTCAAAGAAAAAAAATGGCAGTGGCATTTGCTTCTTGGAATTGTTCTCGGCTTTTTCTTGCTCGTTCGTGATCCTGTTGTTATCTTATTTCCATATTATTTTTTTGTATTGATGAAACAAAAAGGAAAGAATGTCATTGAAAAAACAGGAAGATTTCTTTCTGTTGCAGCAGTTGCGCTTCTTCCAGAGATTATTTTTACAAAGCTTGCAGGGGTGGGAACAGTTCTTTCCGGCAAAGCAGCGGCAATAACTGCAGGAAAATATTCTCTCATGGGGTGGTTCAAATTTACAATAGTGCATCTTGCGGCGTTTCATGTCGCATACCTTTTCGCAATGTTTGGGTGGAAAAAAGAGACTGAAAATGAAAAAGAACATAGAACTGAAAATAATAAACAGAGATTATTTTTCTATAAAGCGTACGGTATTTCTGCAGTGCTCTATCTCGTCGGTATCCAGCTTGTTGCGTTAACTTCGCCGCGATTTACCATGGTGCTCTTTCCTGTGATTCTTCCTCTTGCCGCGATAGGAATTCTTTCTCTTGCAGAAAAAATGCAAGACAAAATTGCAGGGCACAAAACAATTCTTTGCTGTATCCTTCTCTATGCAGCAATATCATTCATTGGCGCGTGGCTCTACCCAAGCAGGACATTAATTTTGGAAGATGCAGGAGGAAATGCAGTTATTCAAGCAGTTATCGAGGGAGTAAAAATAAAACTGGCGGTGTTTGTTTCATGACTGAAGAGCATCTCCCTGCAAAATATTTGTTTTGGATAACGTTTGCTATTCTCTTAATTATAACTTTCTTAGCGATAAAAACAAAATATGCAGATGAAAAAGAGTTTGAAATGTATGCGCGGCAGGCAGCAGCGCAAAACAACCCTTTCCTATGCGAAAACATTAAAAATCTCCGGCTATCCTCGCAATGTTATATGCCATTTGTTGAAAATGGCTTTGATTGCACCAAGCAAATCGCAACAAACAGTTCAAGTGCGTGTTTGATTGCGCAGGGGGTCTATTTGCAGGACGATTTTTTTTGTGATGCGGTGTTGACAGGAACAAACGTGCCAGAAAATCTGGAATGCAGAGTAAGCGTGTTTATACAGAGGTATACAAATGAAGGTCTCAGTGATTGTTGTCACATTAGATGAAGAGAAAAATATCAATAGGTGTCTCGATTCTCTCGTCAAACAAGATATTCCAAAAGCAGACTATGAAATCCTCGTCGTAGATGGTGGCTCAAAGGATAAAACAAAAGAGATAGTAATTGAACTTGCAAAAGAAATTGCAGCACAAAACGAGCATCCAAAGATTCATTTTTATGAAAAACAAAGCGGCTCTATTACGCAATGCAGAAATATTGGCATCCAAAAAAGTCAGCATGATGTTGTTGCGTTTATAGATGCGGATTGTGTTGCGCCAGAAGATTGGCTGCGAAGATTAAAACGAGGATTTTCAAGAAACGCAGTCGCGAATCACAAGCTTGCGGGAGTTGGTGGCGCGAATATTCCACCGCAAGAGGGAACAATATTCCAGAATGCGATTGGTGTTGCGTTTAATTCTTTTTTAGGTTCTTTAGGCAGTATTCAAGCAAGGCCGATGAAGCAAAATAATCGAGTC
>JACRKI010000122.1 GCA_016215305.1 Candidatus Woesearchaeota archaeon
AGAAATACAACAAAAAGCTATTCGGCGGAATCGTTGTCTTTAAAGATAATAGTTGCAGATACAATGACAACGAAACGTATTCATTTGATGAGAACAATCTCGGAGCAGATTGGAAATTTTTGTCTTTGAAATAAATTATTTTTTCTCTCTTAAAAAAGAGGTCAATTCATTTATAGAATCAGTATTTGCTTTGAGTGTCTTCTCAAATTTAAATATGAGATAGAATGTCATTGCGATTGGAAATCCTACATTGCTGATTAATTGGACATATTCTTCCATGTTTATCCCTCGAAAAGCCCGTCTATTTCGTCTTTTTGCCCATCTTCTTTGAGCAAAACACTCAGTTTTTGTGGTCTTTCTGGCGTTACTGTGTGCAGGTCTCTATCTACTTCCATGCCGAAGTGGCTTATTCCCATGAGCTCTTTAAGTGATACATAGCCCCATTCAGAAGTCATTGGCGAGATGACATAGCCGAACATTGTATCCATGTTGTTATGGTCTATTTCTGCAATATACCATGTCCAACCGCCAATAAAGAACTTCATGTAAATTGGCTTGTCTTTGACTCTTTCAGTTGCGTAGAGCTCTGGAATCTTCTGCAATTGCTTTAAAGTCGGCTTATTCCACATAAATAAGCCACCTCATAGTAAGCCGTCGAGCCATTTGTCGAGAGTTGGTTTTCTGCCGTAATAGTCTCCTGTGTGTCCGTAGTTTTTTCGCTGTCTTCTTTTGAGATGATGTCCTGCTGTTCTCTGCCTGTCTTTTACGTAATCTCTTTTGCTGTGCCGTCTGCCGTGTATCAGCAGTTTGCCGTCTTTTCTGTGATAGACCCAGCCGTAGCCTTTGTGATAGTGGACTCTTTGAGGCATTATGACACCACCTTTAAGCCCTCTTTTTTCTTGGCTTTTTCTTTGATTTCTGCTGAATCCAGAGGCGTATTTTCATAGATGATATTTTCAGGAGCAACGATTTTCTCGACCTCGTTAAGTATTTTATTTTTGTTTAAGTCGTCATCCTGCACGTCGTTAATCTCGACATTCAAGACGAGTTTTTCACTGCTTTGTTTTTTTACTTCGCCTGTATTGACATTTATTTCTGTCCATGAAGGCGAGTCTGTTTCTACTTTTGCCTTGATTTTTCCGTCTTTTTTTGTTGCAGAGATAATTTTCATTTTGTTGCACCATTTAGTTGAACGCCATAACTTCTACTGTAATGCTTATTGTTGTTCCTGAGCCTTTGAAGTAGGTGTTTCGGCTGTTGATTTCTATTGCTTCGCCCTGCTCAAGAGTCATGTAATTGCTTGCTGTCGGCGTTACATCTCCGACCCAATAGCGTAGTTGCGACCCGCTTCCTGTCGGATTTTTAATAATCATTTTTTTGGCAGTTCCGCCGAGTCCTTGACTCGTATATGTTGCCCATTGGGCGACAGTCACACGATTGTGGTAAAGGATTGTCATTCCTGAATCTTTCATCATTGCAGGGCTTGTGTCTATGTTGGTTATTTCTGCCATGACGGAAACACCCCCATTGGAGCAATTTTTTCGTAGGCTTCAAATATCTGCCCGTTGATGAACATTTTTTGAAGATTGGCGTTGAGCTTGTCAAATATGTCTTTCTTGACGGCAAAATAAAGATAGTCGCCGTATGCGTCACCGCTTGAAATGAAAACTGTAAATCTGAATTTCTTTTGAGGGTCTATTTGTTGCATGATGGGAAAATCGAGTTTTAGTTGTGAGTATGAGTCTGCTCTGCCTGACTTTATGCCTTTCAAAGAGGCGTCTGTGCTTAATCCCATGTAGCATATTGCGATTATGGGGAAGCTTCCGCTTACATTGAATTCTTTGACAAAATAATATTCGTCTTGGGGCGGTTGCAGGTCTATGTTGCCTGTTGCGTTTGCGTAAAACTGCTGGTATTTCGGCGTGAATAAGTGCAAAGGATAGTCTTCCATTTTACTTGTCCCTCTTCATAAAGTGCAGAATAGTAACGACGCTTGCGATTATTCCGAGTATTACTGCGATTTGCGAGAGTTTCATGCTTTCCTCATCAAGAAGTATATTCCGACTCCTGCTCCTGCGAGCAGAAGAAGTGTTCCGAAGCCCATTTTCTTTTTATCCTGCGGAATGTTTAGAGCTCCTGTCACTCCTTCGACTTTTGGCTCTCCAAAAAGCAATGAGCCGATGTCATCTACTGCTTTGCCTATGACTCCTTTTTCTTTGACTTCTTGAGCGTTTTTCTTGACGCTTCCGAGTATGAATCCGCCTGCTTTCTTCGGCAGTGATAGAATTGATTTGCCTGCCGATACCACAGGCTTGGCGATTGTTACAGCTACTTTCTTGACCCCAGAGCCAACCTTTGAAGCCAAAGTTTTGGCTTTTGATATGATGCTTTTTCCCGCTCCTCTGGCGGTGTTGAATATTGCTCTTGCTCCCTGACCCATTGCTTTGCCTGCCGTGACGGTTGCTTTTGCTATGGTTGAGCCTGCTTTTTTGACAGCCGACGCTCCTGTTTTCATTGCTTTGCCGACGGTGTTTTTTACTGCGGATAGTCTTGACCCTGCACTGCTGACCGCCTTTTTGACTGTGCTCGCAAATGCCTGCAATCTTGACTGCTTAGGGGCTGTTTTTATTGTCGGCGGTGCTGAGGGTTTGAAAACTACTGCGGGTTTAGGTGCTGGCTTTGGTGTTGGTTTTGGAGCTGATGCTTTTGATACGTTTGACAGTCTTGATGTGCTTGATTTTTTTGCTGATTTTTTTCTGCTACTTTTTCCCATTTTGTCCACCTTTGAGTCCGAAGCTTGCTAATACCATGATGAGCCCTGCTCCTGTTGTTGCGGGGTCTGGAATGATTATCAGGATGACCCCGATAATGAACATGAAGATCCTCATCTTTTCTGCCCTTTGAACTGCTTTGCGAGGAACAATAATCCTATGATTATGACTGCGAGCATTGTCCAATTTACTTCAGAAAGTATTGGCTTCTCGCCCTGCCCACCGCTTATTCTCGGCGGTATTATGCTGAAGTCGAACCACACCATTTGGCTGACCTCATCTTACAGGCAGGATGAGCTCTTGAGTCACTACCTCGATTTTTGCCGTTCCTGTCGGGCTTCCGCAGTTGAGCTTCACTTCAAAGCTTGACGCATTGACTGTGTCTATCGGCTCGCTTCCTGCCAAGTCAAAGTCAATAAGGGTGATTCCATTCTCGATGGTTTCGAGTCCGTATTCTGTCTTGTCTTCCGCTCTGCTCATGTCAAACCTTTCTTTTCTCAAGGTTTGCAGTCCGTTGAGCAAAACTTCATAATCTGTGCATAAAGTGTTGTCTTGCAGGCTGTTGTTAATGACTTTCACGAACAGCTTTTGATACACATTTCCCAGAGGCAGTTTTATGGTCTGGACTCCTGAGCCTGTGACATCCTGACTGATTTCAAATTCTTTCAAGACGCCCATATTTTTGGCTTCAAGACCCATCATTTCTGGATTGCCCTCTTCTTCAAGGCTTACATCAAGGTAGGCGAAATCTACATTGAAGCCAGTTCCTGTGTCAATGTCTGTTGCCTGCCCCCATGTCACGATGAGCTGTAAAGAATTAAGCTCCTGTGCTGGCAGGAGAGTATCAAGTTCGTCTCTGTCAAGGTCAAAATCAACATAAGAGGTTGCACTAAAAGCCTGATTGCTTTGAGAAACTGCTGACGGCGTTTGTGTCCTTTCCTGCGTCGTTCCGCTTTGGTATTTATCCATTAAGAATGAGTTTGTAAAGCTCACGCTTTTGATTGTGTCTTTGCCGTTTGCGACTACTTCAAGCCTCTTGATAAGCTCGCAGGGGTTGTTTTCGCTCCTTGCTACTGCTGTGCCTGAATCGCACTGCCCCCTCAGTCTCAGGGTCAGCTTCTTGATGAAGCTGTCCTTTGGAATTTCCAAAGTGCTTTTTCCGTTTGTGGAATAGGTCAAACTGCCTAAATATCTCTTGTGCATTACCATATTGATTTACACCTCTTGTTTTTCTTGTGCCCTTACAGGTAATCTCTTACCACAGGCACTCTCTTTGCTACTGCCACCGCCACAATTGCGACGACAGCAATTAACAATATGCTTTGCCATTTCATTGGTAACACCTCCATAAATCATTAATCCAGAAAAATATAGAGAAAAAGCACTCATAAAACATTAATGCAGAAATATTGCGTTTAAAATAGTCATTTTTAAATAGAAGAGCGTATGTTTTGTGTTATCATGGAGCTTAAAATTACTGATTCAGATATATTGAGAAGCCAATTGCTCGAAATTAAAGACTTCGACCAAGAAACAAAAAGGAAGATTTCTGAGTCGGATATTCTTATCATTCCAAATCAGGGGTTTAGGGGCAATAACCACCGATTTTTTTATGAAGGAACGTCTGATTTTTTGAAATTAGCAAGACAAGAGCTTAATAATTACTCTGTTGCTCTTTGCGAGAATGAAGGTAGTGAAAAATCCCTTACGCTTCATTCTGGAGAAATTTGGATTCCTGTTTTGATGGTCTCTATTGACCCTCTGAAAGATGTAGTGCTTCCAACTATAATTAATTTTGTATCGAGTTATATTTTTTATAAATTCAGTAAAGACGCAAAAGAGGACAAGGTTGATGTGCATTTGAAAATAATAGTAGAGGATAAAAAAACAAAAGTTACAAAATCTTTGTCTTATGACGGCAAAGTATCAGGATTAAAGTCCATTAATATTGATGCCAAAAAAATGTTTAGTGAAAAATGAACCGAGTGCAATATGATTTAACGGATGTAGACATCAATATCTATCTTTGTATTAAAGAGTATCATTATAAAATCAGGAAAGCAATTAATCATACAGCTAATAAAGATTATGAGGGTGCGGTAGGGCTATTTGATGAGATACAAAAGGATTGTCATAATCTAAAACAAGAAGCAAAAGCCAGAAAAGACGAAAAAACAGCAAATATTTCGTATCTATTAAACACGTATGTTCTCTTATTAAAATCAATTAACTCTTTCTGGAAAATATGCGATTCTTTAGATTATCAGAGTGCATGGAGTCCTCTTCAAGACGGGATTGATTGTTTAAGGACGCTTCAAAAGTTCATGGCAAATGAAAATCAGTTACTCATCAAGGAAATTGCCATCTATCTTGAAAATATAGAAAAACTTTATCCTTATGTCTATTTTAATAGCATTGAAGCAATTAACAAAACAAAAATTTGTTCTTTATGTAATAAGTCGCCTTTTGACCCTGAGTGTAATCATATTGCTGGCAATTTGTATATGGGCGAAATGGCAACAATTGTTATAAGAGAAGTAGAATTTTTAGGCATCTCATTAGTAAAAAATCCAATGGATAAAAGATGTATCGTGTTTATGAATTGTGATAAGGAAAATATTGAAAATACTCCTTTCAAATTGATTCACACATTAATAAAAAGTCTCGATAAACCTTATCATTTTTTTGAGCTAAAACTTACGAAAAGAACACTTCCAAGACAATATTATGGTTCTTGGTCTGAAAATTCATTATGTCCTTGTGGAAGTGAGAAGCCGTTTAAGGAATGTTGCTCAAATAAGGAGTTTATAGAAAATCCACATTATGAAATTCTTTCAAAAGGACGGCTCATTCAATCACCGCAATAGGTCTGTAAAATCTTATTTTCTTTTCGAATATTGAGAAAGACAAGAAGTAAAAATAATCTATTGTTTTGATTTTTTCTGCGTCTGCTCCCAAAAATTCTTTCAGTTTGTTTATGTCGTTGTCGAGGAATTGGTAAAAGCTTATGATGTATTCACTGCTTGCGATTATGTCGTTGTGGACATTTGCACAACGCTGGCTTATTCCTATGAATCCTATGCGAAGGCTCGCTCCGACGGTAACAATTGCATTAAGGTAATAGGGGATGTTGTTTTTTGTGCAGAATTTGTGCACTTCATCAACGACAAACATGATGTTTGTCATTTTTGTAAAGATGATTTTGCAGATTTCATTAAAGAAGTCTTTGTTTAGGTTTTCTGGCTGTATGACTATTTGAGAGTATCCTCTGCTTAATGCTTGCAGGAATTCTTTTTTGTTTCTTACAACAATGCCGAAGCCTGAATATTCGTGCTTTATGTCGTAGATGATGTAATTTTTAAGCTGTCTTATTAGGCATTTGGCAAAGTTTGTTTTCCCGCTTTGTGTTTTTCCCGTTATGAAAACTCTTTGGTTTGTTTTTATCTGTATCATCTTCTTGGAGCAAAAAGTCTATTTTTGCTTTTACCTCTTGCAGTATTTCCTTTGTTTTCTCTTGATTGTCTCGTGCATAGTAATAGACTTCTGGCATTTTCTTGAGCAGGTAGTCTGTTGCGTCTATCGGTATGCCCATTATGCTGATTTTTCCGAGATTGTTTTTTCTGATGAGCTCCTCGACAGCGTAATACGTTTTGAGTAGCCTCTGCTGATAGTTCATTTTTTTACAGCCTCGCCAATGTTCCAGAAAATCCGTCTGTTTTTTTCTGAGGGGGCTCGTTCTGGACGGGATTTAAAGCGATTTCTTTCGGCTGTTCTTGTGGTTTCTCTGCTTTTTTGCTGAAATAGTTGGCTTGAATTATGTCGCCCCAAAGCAGTATGTATGTTGTTTCTGAACCGTATTTTTCTATGAACTGCCATTTGTCCCATTTTTGAAAGACTTTTGCTCCTGATTGGTCGAGCATTTCTTTTTTGTCCATCTCGACTTGAAGTTTAGCAACAGAAATCACTATACTGTGCACAGTTTTGGCAAAAGCAAGGTATTCCTCGCTTTTGTCTGGTAGCTGTGGCTCTTCAAGAGCGGGCTCTTGAGAGGTTATTTCTGGCTCTGTCTGTGTCATCTCTTCAGTAATCGGCTCTTTCAAAATCTCGCCTGACTGCTCTTCGACTTCGATTTTTGGAGCTTCAAACTCTGGCTTTTTTGTACTTTCCTGCTCTATTTTCGGGGTGTTATTGCGTGCCATTTTTTACCCCCAGATTAGAGAATCTACATCATCCTTGTCGTTGTCTTCTTCCTCTGTTTCTTCGTATTTTGACTCTTGTTTCTTTTGCGGTTTTGGTTTTATTTCTGGCATTGTTTTGACCTCTGTTTTTGTTTGCGGTTTGATTTCTTTTTCGAGGCTGAACTGCTCGATTTTGTTTATTCGTGTAGAAAAGCATTTGCTACATCTGGGCTTTTCTGCTCCGCTTATGAATTCGTGCCCGCAGTTTGCACACTTCCATTTTTGGTATGATTTCATGCTTCCACCTCTCTTATCAATTCTTTTTTTGTGAGTAAAGAGTATGATTCGCTACGCAATACTTCTGTGATAAAGCGGTTTTTTGCACAGTTTTTGCAGAGCCATATTCCTTTTTGACGTTGGTTTGTCCTGTTTTTGTTACAGCTTAGGCATTTGTGCATTATAGCACCTCGTCGGGATTGACGCTCATTTCTCTGAGTTCGTCGTCTATCTGGCGTCTTCTGTTGAGTTTGCTTGCGAGTTCTTTGCCGATTTCCCGCCGTTCATAGAGTAAGAGGTCTTTTTTCCAATCCTTGTATTCTGGCTTGTCCATGAGGTAGCAGACGACGAGTCTTCTGATTAGTTGAGAAAGTGCGGTTTTGCCGTGCTTTTGGACAAATTTATCTACGAGGATTCTGGCGTGGTGTCCTGTTTCGCCGAAATTTATGCTTCTGATGTCATATTTTTTTGGTTTTCCCATCTTGTTTTTTTGCCTCGATTTTGAGTTAATAACTTGACTTCATATTCTGAAGCGGTCTTGTGAAGTGGTGTTGTTTTTCTGCGATTTTTGAGCAAAATGCT
>JACRKI010000120.1 GCA_016215305.1 Candidatus Woesearchaeota archaeon
CAATGGGAATGGATGATCTAATTTTTCTTTTTGAACTGCTGCAATAACTTTTTTTAACATTTCTTTTTCTTCTTTGCTTTCTGAAAAGATTTCAAACCAAAACGGAAATGTATTTGCGTCTCCTGCAACATACTTTGTTTCTTTGGTGTCCCTAAAATAATCTCCTGTCCAAAAGGTTTGTTTGATTGCTGCTTTTATTTTTTCAAAGGAAAGATTACATTCTAAACCTAAAGATTTTGCTTCCCTCGCGATTACCGCTGCGCAGCAATTGTCATAACAACTGCTCTGCCGCTTCGCGTTGTCTTTTATCGAGGAGAAATTCTTGTCTCTTCTGATGAGATTTGTTTGTTTGTCAAATATATTGTCTTCAAAGAATTGAATTTGCCGCTCTAAAAATGGTTTGTAGATTTCAACAAGTTCTTTGCTTTTTGTGTTGTTTTTTTTTGTCTTGTCTGTGACTCGCAAGCTGTACAAGAGAAACGCCAATGAATCCGGCGCGTAGGAAAAAACATCAAAGCATTTTCCATTCTTTGTTATTGTTGTGGCAATTCTGTTTTCTCTGCTGTAACACGCTAACGCGAACTGCAATGTTTTTTCTATTTCTTTTTTGTATCCTAATTTTTGCAGCGCTTCCATGCACATCCCAAAATCTCTGATGTAGAATAACGAAAAATGCCCTGTGCTGACTTGAAAGAATGTGTTGTTCCAGCAATTTTTGATTATTTGTTCTGCGATTTGCTCTGGCATTCCTTCGTAAGTTTTAAATCCTTTTTTCGCAACAGTGATTCTTCTCTGAAACATGTGCAGTGCTTCGCGGAGATGATGAAAGGCGTCCATGCAATTGCAGGAGAAGAACGTCTTTAAAAAAGTTCTTTTTGTAATGGGTGCTTCTTTGTTCAAATTCTTTATTTCATCCCTAGCTTATCCAATAACTTGAATGCTTCTTTATCAAATTTTGAGAAAGCAAACCATTTTTTCCCCAAGTCTTTTAATGATGCTCCAAAATGATACACTTCTTTATTATCAATTATCAGAAATCTATCGTGTGAATGCGTAAATTCTTTCACTTCAACAAACGGATATTGTAAATTGTATTTAGCCACGTCAAGAGATAATTGTTTAGAAATCTCTTTTGTGAATAAAGCAACTGCCACATTCTTATTTCTCTTGCTTAACAGCGTCAAAACTGAATCATCAATATAATTGTCAATGAGAATTATAGATGTATGAGCGGTTCTCATAATGTTTGAGACAAATGTATATGAATCAAATATCTGTCCATCAAAAAATATGCCTTTCTCTGGCTTTATGTCTCTGCTTTGGAGAGCATCGAATATCTCCTCAAATTTTTTATCCTGTTCAATCTGCTTTATCTCAACAACATCTAATCTCTGAAAGATCCGCGCGTTTGAAGAGATAAATCTTCTCATCGCAACAAAGGCATTCATTATTTGAATGCTGACTTTTATTGCAGTTTCGCTCCTTAAGACCCCTGAAAGCATTGCTACACCCTGCTCTGTAAAAGCATATGGAAGATACTTTCGATGATGTCCTCTCCTAGTTTTTAAGGTCACAAATTGTGACCTTAAACCATTTGCACTTGAGGTCACAAATTGTGACCTCAAGTTGTCAAATTCTTGGATTGAGATTTGAAACATAAACTCATCAGGAAATCGCACACTATTCCGCTTCACTGCTTGATTTAATTCCTTTGTCTCTACATTATAAAGCTCTGCAAGATCCGAATCAAGCATCACTCGCATACCTCTGAGAGTGTAAATTTTATTTTTTATTTTATCTGTGTTTAATGTTAACTGATTATTTTCCATCTTCACTCTTTTCTTAGTACAAACATACTAAAAAAGCTATTTGTCAAAAACATGGAAACTTTTCAGAAATCTTGAAAGATTTTTGAAAAAACAAGGTTCTTTTGGAAACTTTTCAAGAATTCCGAAGGCAAAATGAGTTTTTGAATTTATCTTTTGATTATCTCTTAGAAAATATTTTCATCATTCCCTCAAGAAGCTCTTGTTCTTCTGGTATGCGTCACCACACTGGGATATTGAGAAGTGATTGTGGTTGTTTTCGTGGTGGTTTGTGCTGATGCTGTTCCGCTTGTTGAACCGGTTGCTGCTTTTGTTGCAGTGGATGAACTTGACGCTGTCTTCCCTGATGATGTTGCCGCTGTTTTTGCCGCTGCCTGAGCACCAGACGCTGCGCTTTTTGCCGCACTCTCATTTGCGACTGTCTTCTCGATTGTGGCGTTTGTTGACGCTGGCGCTTCAACCGCAGCAAGCACCTGCTCGTCTCCTGTTTGTCCTGTTTCAGCGTTTTGCGCGACATTCTGAAAATAGCCGATAGAAATAATGCCCTCTATCATGAATAAAGAAATAACAAGCGCGAGCGCAACCGCAATTCGAAGTTTGAGGAATCTCATATGAAATCAAACGCCTCCTCGTGAATGTACGAATCTGAAACACCGCTCTGCTCCAGACTTTTGATGACACTTTCCTTAAATGGCGGAGGACCACAAAGAAAAAAATCCTTGCCTTTGAATTTTCCACTGAATTCCGCAATATTCTGCGCGCCAAGATGCCCGTACTTTTTCGTGTTCCACGCAAAATATCTAAATCTTTTATTTTTTTCAGCAACCTTTTGTATGATGTTTGCGCCAATAAAATCCGCATCATTATTCACGCAATAATACAAATCAACATCGTACTCCAATCCTTTTCCTTCAAGCAAATCCATAACCATTCCCAAAAATGGCGTGATGCCAATCCCGCCCGCGATCCACACCTGCGTTTTGGTCTTGACTCCTCTGTAATTAAACCTGCCGTATGGCCCTTCGATTCCAACTTTATCTCCCAATTTCAGATTATCCAAAGCACTTGTATAATCTCCTAATTTCTTAATGACGATAGTGAGATTTGGCGCGTCTGATTTTGACGCAATCGAAAATGGATGCGACTCCGACGATAATTTTTGATTATAAAACCGCAAAAAAACAAACTGCCCTGATTTGTAACTGATAGGCTTGTGCTCTGGCTTGAGAATGACTTCAAAATAATCCTTATACTTCACCACATCCGCAACAGTATAAATCGCGTTTTTGAACAATCGTGTTTTCAAAAGCATGCTGTAGAAAAATCCGCTAAACCCAATCACTGCGACCACTGCCGCATATATGTAGTACCCTGCGAAAATCATATCCTTTGATCCGTTCCCGCGTATTAAAAAAACATGAAGCACCGCAAATAAAAAAACCAACCCAAAAAAATCATGGGAAAGTTTCCAGTTGTGATATTTTAATTTAGAGAATAAAGTGAGCACAATCAGCAGAACCATTCCCACCAGCGCTATGATCCCGAAATTAACAGACCAGTACGCGCTCGGAAGCAGATACAACGCCGCCTGCCAGACATCATTTGGAATAAATTTTAAGACAAGAAGAACAGGATGAAACAAAATAAGAATCAACGCGCTTCCTCCCAGAATCCCGTGCGCGATATAGACTTTGTCCAAACCGCCGAATATATCCTCAATAAAACTGACTCTCGTTGAAAGAAGAAATGTCAACGCAAACATGGTCATGCCGACAAGCCCGAATATTTCTCCGAGGGTGTGCGTCGCTGTTTCGTAATTCCCAAACCAGTTTGGCTCATCTCCAAACGCCATCAGAAGAAAGACTGGCGTCACGCAAAGGAGGAAAAGAAATGTCCACCCAAGAAAGCTTTCAAATTTCATGCTCTTCACCCTGCACTCTCTCTTCAAAGCCATTATACTTTTGCATTTGTCCATTTTTCTGGATAATCAGGACACCAATTTCCTTGTTTTTTTCCATAAGCTTTTCTCTTTCTTTTTCTCCACAAACAAAAAGCGCTGTCGCATAAACATCCGCATCAGCCAACGTTGGCGCAATCACTGTCAGAGAAGCAATTTCTTTCTGATTCAGAATGTGACTCTTTGAAAAATTGCCGTCATACTGCCTATAATCTCCTGACGTCGCAACCGCGTTATTTCTGAGCTGGATCGTGCACACTTTTTCTTCTGCGTTTCGCGGATGCTGGACTTCAATCGCGTGCGCATAGTCTCCAAGAACACGCATATCCCCTCTCGCGTCAACAAAACATTCCCGCACTCCGTTCTTTTCCAGAAATTCAATTACCTTATCCGCGATGTATCCTTTCGCAATACTTCCCAAATCAATGAGAACATCGCTGTTGTTAAGCATGACCTCCCTCTCTTTGATTTCTATGTCTTTATAAGAACAATGAATTGGCAAGAGATGCTCTTTGTTTTTTCTCCGCGAAAAGTTTTTTCCCAACGAGATATCATATTCTCCATTTGTCGCTTTTGAAAACGCGACTGCTTTTTTCAGCACTTCCAGCAATTCTTTTGAGACTTGTTTTTTTCTTTGCGCATTGAGAATAGAAAGTTCGCTGTTTGGATCATAGAAATTGAATATTTTCTCGAGGCGAAGCGCTTCCAAATATGCTTCATCTAAAATTTGACGCGCTTTCTCTTCTTGGAGATCATACACGCTTATGAAAATCTCAGCTCCAAAAAGCGGTTTTTGCAGGGATGTTTCTTGCATACCGCTATGGACATCATTGCATTAATAAAACTTCTGAAACAATAATTATTTTTTGAATTCATTTTTCGATTATCTCTCAAAGAATACTTTCATCAAAAGTGGTTCTTAACGAACCAGCTGATAAAAAGACTACAATGCACTTCTTATTGCTTCTCGTATCTCTGCCCGCTCTTCCATCACTTCCGCAATCTTATTGTATGTGTGCAGCAGAATATTTTCTTTTTTGAAAGTTGCAAGCGGCGGCTCTTGTTCTGCACGAGATTGACAAATGGAATGCTGTCCATACGATGTCGGCGCAAGATATCCTTCCTGTATCAGCGCGTGATATAACAAAAACAATCTTTCTTTGCGTTCTTCTTTGTCAAGCAAAAATTGGTCCAGATACACGTCCGGCATCTCTGCAAGATTTGCGACCATGTCCTGAATTCCTATCTGAAATTCACCTACTGTTGTGGTTCGCTGTCCGCGTTCTAATTTGTCATAAATAAATATCGACGCTAATTGCGCGGCAGTAATCGTGTTCAGATCAATATATGCATCTCGAGTTTTTCTGTTGAATGCTTCTTTATCTCGATGTTCGTATGCTTTTGGTTCTTCTCTTTCTCTTCTTGGAACAGGAGAGTACATAAACGGCTGACCGATTCTCGCAAATACTCGCTGTTTTCTTTTTCCATTCTTTTCTTTTCCTGACAGAAAATCATACGTCACTCCTATTGGAACGCATGGCACTGCATACGCTGCGCCATCTGCTGTTGTAAAATGCGAATAATGATACGCGCCTGCCTTTATTGGAGAAATTCTTCCATTGCCTTTCGATGTTCCTTCCGGCGCCAGTGAAATTGAAATTCCTTTCGCATACGCAGCAATGACCTGCTCCTGCACTTCTCTGTTCATTCTGCTTCTTTTTTCTCTTTCTTCAGGAGAATCCGCTTTTCCTGAACTCATTCCATAGACAGGAAGAGAAACCGCGCCTGCCAATCCATTCACAAGCGCATTCAATGGAGGAATTTTTGGAAAATAATCTCTCCTCGTCACCGCGTTGAACGTATGACCGCTTGGAAATTGAAACCATACAGGCAGCATATTGCTGAAATCATACCACGTGGTGTGCTGAAGTAAAATCAGATATGGCGGTTTTATTCCTTCTTCTCCTTGTTCTCCCTGCTCTCCTTGTTCCGGATTGAATACTTCTTCAAACCCCTTTAGAGAAAAATGTTCCGCTGTATGTTCTCTTATCAGCCAACTGACGCCGGCGAACGCACAGAAAACTGACGAACGAAACAAACGATCTTTCAAGGGAGTTGGACCTGCGCGATAGAGCGTATATTCTTTCGCGGTTCTTGCTTCTAAATCTGATTCTTCCATTTCTCAGGGGAATGAAATTTGGTTTATAAAATAAACTGTCGCAAATTATTTAAATCAACTCCGTTCTTCTCCACTCATGACAAATCCTGTGCCAAATTATTCTTTTCAAACAGTCGAAACTGACATGATGGACTTCTGGAAAAAGAACTCTATCTATCCTAAAGCAAAAACAAAAAACAAACACGGCAAACCATGGTACTTCCTCGATGGACCACCATATACTTCCGGCAAAATTCACATCGGCACTGCATGGAACAAATCTTTGAAAGATATGATGCTCCGCTACAAACGCATGCGCGGATTTCACGTCTGGGATCGGGCAGGATACGACATGCACGGCCTTCCGACAGAAAACAAAGTGCAGGCTGGCTTGAACATAAAATCCAAAGAAGAGATTGAACAATATGGCGTGGACAAATTTGTTCAACAATGCGAGGAATTCTCTGTCAAACACATGAAGCTGATGAACGAGGAATTTAAGCGCCTCGGTGTTTGGATGGATTTTGACAATCCCTACATGCCCATCACCCAGGAATTTATCGAGGGCGAATGGTGGCTCATTAAAACCGCGCACGAAAAAGGCAGATTGTATGAAGGCGCAAGACCAATGACCTGGTGCGCAAGCTGTGAAACCGCTGTCGCGAAACACGAACTTGAATATGAATCAATAAAAGATATTTCCATTTACGTTAAATTTCCAGTGGAAGGAGAAGAAAAAACTTTTTTTATTATCTGGACCACAACGCCGTGGACCATTCCATTTAATCTCGCAATCATGGCGCATCCTGAGTTTATGTACGTCAAAGCGCACGTCGAGGGAGAAACATGGATTGTGGCAAAAGATCTCGCGCAGTCATTTATCGAAGGGGTTTGCCAAAAAACATTCACTATTGTTGAAGAATTTTCCGGCAAAAAACTTGAAGGCATGCATTATGTCCATCCGTTCCACAAAGACATTCCTCACTTCGCGGAATTGAAACTTGAAGCAAAAAATATGCACAGCATAGTGATGAGCAATGAATTTGTTGAACTCAGCAGCGGCACTGGTCTTGTGCACTGCGCGCCGGGATGCGGTCCTGAAGATTATGAAGTTGGAGTCAGAAATCATCTTCCCGCGTTCAACACAGTTGATGAAACTGGAAAATTTCCAAAATCAATGGGAAAATTCGCAGGACTTTTCGCAAAAACTGATGATCTGGAATGTATCAAAGCGCTTGCTGATCATGGCGCGCTTGCCGCAAAACAAAAAATCACCCACGATTATCCGCACTGCTGGCGCTGTCACAAACCAATTATTTTCAAAGCAACCAAGCAATGGTTTTTCCGCGTCGAAGATTTGAAAGAACAAATGATCGCTGATAACAAACAAATTACCTGGATGCCGGACGCAGCGTTCAACGCATTTGATTCCTGGCTGACAAATCTGCGCGACAACTCCATCAGCAAACAGCGATTCTGGGGAACACCGCTTCCTATCTGGCGCTGTAAAAAATGCGAAAATTATATTGTGCTTGGAACAGTCGCGGAAATTGAAGAAAAGGCAAAACAAAAAGTCAAGAATTTGCATAAACCGTGGATTGATGAAATCACGATTCCCTGCAGCTGCGGCGGCGTGAAGCATCGCGTGCCTGACATTCTTGATGTCTGGGTTGACGCTGGCTGCGCAAGCTGGAACTGTCTTGATTATCCAAATAAAACAGAACACTTTGATACATATTTCCCCGCGGATTTTATTCTTGAGGGAAAAGATCAGATTCGCGGCTGGTTTAATTTATTGATGATCGCATCCACGCTGACTATGAATAAGCCAAGCTTCAAATCTGTCTATATGCACGGATTTGTGCAGGACGCGCTCGGCAGAAAAATGTCGAAAAGTTTAGGGAATTATATTTTGCCTGAAGAAGTCATCAGCAAATATGGCGCTGATACCCTTCGCTACTATATGATTGGCGGCGCGAATCCCGGCGTTGACATTAATTATAATTTTGAAGACATGAATTTGAAATACCGAAACCTTGGTGTTTTGTGGAACGTGCACAAGTTTATTTTAGACATTGCGGCAACAAATGAACTGCAATTGAGACCATTGAATCCTTCGCTGAAAAAAGGACTTGATCTTGAGGAAAGATATATTCTTTCTTTGACAAACAGCACCATCAAAGAAGTGAGTGCTTGTTTTGAACAATTGCGATTGAATGAAGTTCCGCTGCTCCTTGAACATTTATTTTTGGAATTCTCAAGAACCTATATTCAAGCGATTCGCGACAAAGCCGCTGCAGGAACGCCTGAAGAAAAACAAATAGTGCTTGATGTTTCCTGCGACGTGTTTTTGAAGATTTTGAAATTGTTTGCTCCTGTTGTTCCGTTTATTGCTGAACAAATGTATCAGGATTTTAAAATGTATTTTTCATTATCTGGCGAAAGCGTGCACTTGTTTGACTGGCCAAGTGCTGAGGAGCACTTTATTGACATACAGCTCGAGAAAGATGTGCAGATCGCGCTCGCGACTGTGCAGTCTATTCTCAACGCTCGCGAAAAGATAAAACTTGGCGTGCGCTGGCCAGTGCAGGCAGTCAAAATGGTGACTACTGACGCTGACGCGATTCACGCAATCACGCACCTGAAAGAAATTATTATGGGTCAGGCAAACGTCAAAGAGATTCAGCTGGAACAATCGTTTAAGGACGCGCAGGTTACTTTGGAACCAAACAATCGAAATCTTGGACAGGCGTTTAAACAACTTTCGCCAAAGGTTATTGCGTATTTGCAAAGCGTTGACGCAAAGACTTTCCTTGCGGATCTTGAAGCGCATCATTTTGTTTCTGCTGTAATTGATGGACAGCAGTTGAAAATTACGAAAGAGCATATTGTTGTCAAAATGCAAGCGCCGGAACATCTGATTTCTGGAGAATTCAAATACGGTGAGTTGTATTTGGATGGCAGACGAACTGACGCGCTTGACGCAGAAGGATACGCACGCGAAATCATGCGGCGCATTCAGGAATTGCGCAAGACCATTGGATTGCAGCGCCGCGACCGCGTGCAAGTGCATATTGTTGTCGACGCTCATTTAGAAAAAGGACTTGACGCGTGGCATTCGGAGATTATGAGCAAGTGCGGCATTACTGATCTTGTTATTTCGCAGGAAAATCTTCCTCTTCATCACAAAGCAGAAGAAGAAATTAAAGGGAAAAAGATTGTTGTGTATGCGGAGCAGGTTTGAAGTTTATTTTTTATTTGTTTATACTATCTTCTCAATATTTCTTAAATTTTTACTTATACATACCCCAATTTTTCTTTAAGAAAATAATAAAGGAAAAATTGGGTCCCCTGAGCCAAAGCTTCTGTTTGTTCCTGTGCTCAGATTTTCTGGCTCGTGTATTTGGTCATCTGGAGAAAGCCAGACTGTGCCGAACTATCCGTGAGGCATAGTCTGGCGTGTGTTCCGTTAAGGAACACTTCTCTTTCTAAGATTATGTTAAAAAAGACAAAAGAAATAAAAATATTCCTTACACTTTATTTTTTCAACTATACTTCTTTCCTACTTCTTTATACGCATCTCGAAATGACATCCCTTTCCTGACCAACTCGTATGCTTCCTCTGTTGCAAACAACTCCTCAGTCATCGCAGCTTTGCACTTCTCTTCATTCATCTGCATATTCTCAACAACTATTCCCATCACTTCCAGACATTCTATTGTCATGTCACACACCGTGAATAGTGGTTCTTTTGTTAATTGCAAATCTTTATTGTAGCCTGAAGGAAGCGTTGCCATGATTCCTTTTATTTTCATCTCTTCTGCAACTGCAACATGATACTTTGCTCTCAAGAGTTCAAGCACATCTGGATTCTTTTTCTGCGGCATAATTGAACTTCCTGTACAAATTTCAAACGAAAGATCCACAAATCCAAATTCGCTGGTGCTAAATAAAAGTAAATCTGTCGCAAGCTTGTTGAGATCATAGAGAATCAATGTTGCAAAATGCGCAATGTCTGCTTCAAACTTTCCTCGACTCAGCTGACAATACATCGGATTTTCCATGACTTTTGCAAACTGCAAAAGGTCTGCTGTCATTTCTCTCTTTA
>JACRKI010000119.1 GCA_016215305.1 Candidatus Woesearchaeota archaeon
GCACCCGAGATATTATTTTCTTTAATGCACTTAACCAGTGGAAGAAGCTTGTGCTCCTTTGACCTGAATATTATCTTTCCATTTTTTTCTACAACCAGTGAAAAGTTTTTACTCATTCCATCACCACTGCTTTCGCTCTCACCACGCTAGCTGGCGAAACAAGCTTCTTGCTCATCTGCAAAGAACCAAAGGTTCTTTGAGATCCCAAAGAGCTCCGCTCTTTGAGAACTAGGCTCGTTTGAATATTTGATGAAGTCAAAAGACTTCATCTGTATCGCAGAACTCGAAGAGTTCTGCAGATAGCCCCGAGCGGATTCGAACCGCTGTCTCCGGCTTGCTTCTTTCATAGAGAAACTCTTTTCAATCTCTCGAATCTTTAGATTCTACAAGTAAGCTATCGCGCTCGGCACGCTCGAAACAGATGGACGCATCTTCGATGCATCGGTCTCGTGTGCGCTCCGCGCTTGTTCGCTAGCTTCGCTTGATCCAAAGGCCGAAATGCTTGACCATTGTGCAATTTTATTATTGCTGTTCACGAAGTGAACAGCTAATTTTCTACACCACGGGGCTGTCAGATTAGTTCTAATGTGCACAACAAAACAATTTCTATTATAATTTGTTGTGCACAATTAGTGAACCAAATCTATTATAGTCGGTGTTCTTTATTTGGTTCACTATAATATTTTATGTTTTTATATATCTAAGTATTCTAAGAAATTAAAGTGGTGCATGTGACCGAGAAACAGAACGATAGCATGGTTGTTTCCAGTTATTCGTGTCTATCAAAGCTATCTCCTTCTATCAAAAGAATACATTTCAGAAAGTTTGTAAGCAAGAAGCTGATTAAACAAGTCCTTTCCACATGCTCTGATCTTCAGGAGATTTCGTTTCCTCAGCACATGTCCGAGAAACTCAACCCAGATATCGTAAACATACTCTTGCAAAAAAACATTGTTATAATGATTTCAGAAAAAACACCGGGAAGACCAAGTGTTCTGGACAACATCATGTACAAAAAAACCGGATGGAAATACATCGGAAAAGAGTATTATAAATATCGAAAGCTAAAGATAGCTGCATAATATCATATCTTCCTGATATACCACCGACTAAAGTCGGTGGTTTGTTGGAAGATGTGATCTCGAAGAGTTTCTGTATCATTATCTGCGGACTAAAGTCCGCAGTTTTCGGAAACTCTTCAAGATAAGAATTTTGCGAAGCAAAATTTACTAAATATAAAATAAGAAACTTTCCAACGGAGTTAGAAAATTTTACTAAATGTAATACTAAATGTAAAATACTACAAATATTATAAGAAAAATCCTGAAAGGATTTTTTACTATTGGCGATGGAAATGAAAATCTTATTAATTCATAGCGATTTTTTGGAATTTGAACCAAAAACAAAGGCAATAAAATCAGCTGAAGAATGGAAAAGAGGCCTTGAAAGGGTGGAGGAATGCTTGGTAGTTTTCACCGCTGTTGAGAAGAGTGATGAAAAAAATCCACAGCAAGCAGTGGAAAATTTGATTAAGGAAGTGAAAGATGTTGCATTACAGGTAAATGCTGAAAAAATAGTGCTGTATCCCTATGCACACTTGAGCAAAGAACTGGCTTCACCTGATATTGCGTTAAGCATTCTGAAAGGTGCTGAACAGAAGCTAAAGGAAGAAAAATACAAAGTCATCCGCGCTCCATTCGGTTGGTATAAAGCATTTACAGTCAAATGCAAGGGCCATCCACTAAGCGAATTGTCAAGAGAGATTGGTGTTGAAGATGTATCAGAAGCTCTTAAAAAAGAGAAAGAAGAGCTGAAATCAGAATTCTTCATATTTGAGCCGAATGGGAAACACCACAAAATCCATCTAAAAGACAACAAAGTTGAAGGCTTTGATTTTTCAAAACATGAAAAACTGCAGAAATTCGTAAATTATGAACTAATGAAATCAAGAATAGTTGATATTGAACCACCGCATATAAAACTGATGAGAAAACTGGAATTGGTTGACTATGAGGAAGGCTCTGACCCAGGAAACTTTAGATGGA
>JACRKI010000127.1 GCA_016215305.1 Candidatus Woesearchaeota archaeon
AAAATCTTCTATTGCAACAAAATACTTGGGATAACCGCCAAAAACCAAATACACCTTAACTAATTCCTCTTTTGCCAAACCCAATTCCTGGCCAAGCTCCAAACAGGAAGCCAAACTCAACTGCTCTAACTTAAAGCCTTTTTTTATCCTGCCATACAATGGCTCTTTTGAGCTTTTGAACAAATTCTTCATCAAGCCAATCAAAGAACCAGAAAGAATTATCAATCCAGACTTGCCTTCATGCAAGTCAATGTTTTTCTGCATTATTCCAAAAACAGCAGGCTCAACAAAACTAAAATTCTGGAACTCGTCAAAAACAATCGGCGGAGCATTCCTTTTCATCAAGACATCAAAAAACTTGTCCCAAGAATCAACAGACTCCAACTCGCCCAAAACCTTGCCCTTTTTCAAAATCTCTTGGTATTCATTCAGCAAGTCTGCAGAAGTCTTGTTCTTATTAACAAAAAAATAGATGCCTTTCGACTTCAGGAATTCAAGCAACAGCCTTGTCTTGCCAACCCTTCTCAAGCCATAGAGGGCTACAACAAACAGCTTCTTCTTTGAAAGAGCCTCTATTTCCGACAGCTCTTTTAACTCTGTTTCCCTGTCAACAAACCTCAAATGTATTCACCTACTGAATTATTCAGTAAGTGAATATATATTTAAACCTATTGCCAAGCGGGGCAAAATCATGCCCTTTTGCATATTTTCCAGTAACAACAGTCCTTGCACTTGCGTATAAATGGTGTTGGCTCGGGCAGCATTTCTGTTTGAATTATTTTGTTTATTTGATTAATGGTCTCTTTCACCTGGTCGAGGGATTCTTGTGTAACTTTAATTTTCGATAGGTCTCCGCTTTTCTCGAATTTAATGAAACCAAAAGGAACTATGTAGCCGCGCGTGTTCTGTACAAGCAAGCCTTCCGCAAAAATTTGAATTGTGAGGTTTGAATATAGTCTTTGCGGTTTTGTCATGTACTTGTACTCCAAAGGAAATGCCATATTTTTCTCTTTATCAATTATCAGACAATCCAAAACCGTTCTAAAATTTAATTCGGTTGATTCCAAATAAATGTTATATTCTTTTGGAAACCTTGGAAACTTCTTAACAATCTTATTTCGTTTAGATTTTTTTGTAAAAATTTCATGCAATTCTCTTCCTTTGTATTCCTTTATGGTTGTTGCCTGTGGGATTTTCAGAACGTTTTCAAAATAAATCAAGCGGTTACAATAATGGTAATTCATCAAGTCCTTTATCGTCAAAAACTCTTGGCGGTCCATTCAATCCACTATCTCAAAGTCCTTTTCCTTGAATTTGTCTGCATCAAATTCGCCGATTAAAATTTTGTTGGAAAAACACTGTACGCAGGCCGGGATGATAAAGACACAATCCTTTTCTTCAACCAACCCCTTACAATTTATTGCCAACATTTCAGCAGTATTTTTTGTCATAATACCACAGAACGCGCTTTTTTGGATTCGTTTCAGACCAAAGTTCTTGCATTGCTCCGAGACCTTTGTCCGATTGTTGTTTTTTGTGATGTCATATATTACCCAGTAGATCATTTTCACCACTTGTAAACAAAAGACTCAAATTCCTTGTTTGAATCCAACAAATAGTTTGCCACCCCTCGTGCCTGGCTTAGCATGATGTCTTGGAACGAAGTTTGTTTCCCTTTGAAATTAACTTTTGTGTAAAGGCGTTCCATGACAGCAGCAATTATTTTTTCTCTGCCTTGTTTAGAAAGTATCTTTTCGCCGATTTCTTTGTCTTCCTCGAAAAAATCCTTGCCAACTTGTTTTTGGACAAACAGAGTAACGATTGCTCGATCTACAATAATTGGTCTGAATCCTTCAATTAAGTCCAATACCATTGAAGGCTTGTTGTACCTGTCAGTATGCAAAAAACCAAAGTATGGATCCAAACCAGCAAGAATGCAGGCTTTTTCTGTTTCTCCGTAAAGAATGCCATACCCGTAATTCAACAGGATGTTGACTGAGTCTTTTGAGTCCTTGTCTCTCCCCTTAAATGGCAATATTTTTGTGAGGCAAGTAAAATATCTGCTGGCTGCCAAGCCCTCTATGCCGAAAAGCTTATCACGAATGTTTTCTATTTTACCCCCAAGTATGTCGATCTGTTTTGTAGATTCAATATTTGCCTGTGCAACTTCAGTAAAATCTTTTTTCCGTGACTTTCCTAAAGATTTCAGAAAGTAGGCTTGGTTCAAAATCTTTGCCTTGACAAGCTTCTTTGAAACGCCAGCACCTTTCTCCAAATAATATGCTTCAAGTTGTTTCTTTCTGGTTAGTGTTGTCCCGCCGAGCTTGCATGGAAAAATTCTCCCAATAGGTCTGCCCCAGCCACTTAGGAACACGATATCGATCTCATTTTTAAGTGCCATTTTGACGGCGGCAGTTGAAAATCCAGAAGATGCAGCCACCAGAATCTGGTCAATGTTTCCGACTGCAAACTCTTCCTTTTTATCCCCATTCTTAACAACAAATCGATTGCCTTTCTTGCCCAAAAAGGAACTATAGTCATTGAGTATGATTTGCATAATATACTAAATGAGAGATAAATATAAAACTTAACCGAAAACGGGGTAGTGTTGTTGCATTCCTTGTTCTGTCAATTCAGGCCCTGCAACGTGGTGAAGATGGGAAAATTGTTTTTGATGATATTGTTGAGTTGCATTCCTTGTTCTGTCAATTCAGGCCCTGCAACGCCAAACAAGCCATTCTATATTACAACAACAATAACTGGTTGCATTCCTTGTTCTGTCAATTCAGGCCCTGCAACGACGAAAAAGGACTTGCTAAAACATATTCC
>JACRKI010000125.1 GCA_016215305.1 Candidatus Woesearchaeota archaeon
TGAAGGATTTATCACCTCCTTGTCCTCTTTTTGTCACTACATGTATATTAAAGTTGCCTTGATTTGGGGTTTTTATTCGAGAAATAAGAGTAATTATAATTTATACCCCAACACATGTTCATAAATACTTGACCAAAGCATTCCGAAAGTAAACGCATACAATAACTCTTCGAGCGGAATTCCCAAAATAAGGATTCCTGAGAGTGCGGAGAGATTCCATATTTGCTGCACAATTCCTGGATACACTGCAACAAATCCAAGAAAGAAAACAAAATACAATCCAAGAAATAATAATCCTCCTCCCCATATTTTTCTGGCAAGATCAGGTCTGCAAAACATCGCAGCAATTCCTCCAAAAAACATCGCAATGACTGCGGAGTAAATAGGATTCCATTCAGTAAATAAAAGCAAGGGGAGAAATATAATGAGAGGTGTTGACAGTGCGAGGACATGAAATCTATGTCTCGCGTGACATTTTTCCTTTCTCCTCATTTTCTTGTGCTTCCTTGTAAAAATAGTTTCATATATTATCGCAGCAATTCCTCCAACAGCAAAACAAAAAATCAGACTTTCTATATCAAAACCTGTTCTCGCCGCGAGATTGAACAAAGAAGGAGGGTTCCAATATTTCGGGACAAACAACGGCTCTGTTAACCCAAATGGCAGCGTCCTGACACTTACCCAGAACATTTCTCTTCGAAGAGTCGGCTTTGCCAGAAAAATAATAAACCATATTCCCAAAAAGAGAAGCGAAAATGTCAACCACGGATTCACGCAGTCCACCTTCTTTTCCTAATATACAATATCATCCAGACAAAAATACCCAACGCAACATAAAGCTCTATCATCGGAAGAGCAAGCATGTGCCGCGGTCCTTGCTGAAGATAACTCGTCACTCCACTCGCTAAAATGAGCGCCGCCACAATCATTCCCATCATCCGCACCATGTGCGCTTCATGAAACTCTTTCATGTAAGGCAAAAACTCTTTATTATCTATAGTGACTGTCAGCTTTCCTTTTTCAATGAGATTCAATGTCCGCAACGCATGAATCGGAAGATCTTCAATAAGATCACTATAATCACGAGAGTTTTTGATAAGATTTTTGATTGTTCTCATCGGCGTCAGCTGTTTTTTAAGCGCTTTCTTTACCGGCTCCTTCGCATCAGTCAGAAGAGAAAACTGAGGATAGAGATTTCTTCCCACAGACTCCGCAGTCACAAACGCTTTGGAAAGAAGCACCAAGTCAGAAGGAAAATATACTTTATAGGGAACACCTGCGATAACCCCATCATATAATGCCCTGCTCAGACTATTTGTTTCAAGAGAACCATAACAGGTACTCAAAATGTCAAGCATTTTTCTCTTAAACCCTTCAACATCAGACTCTTCAGACACTTCCGCAAGCTCAAGAATATGATGCAATGCCCGTTCAATATCCCGCTCGAAAAGATACATCATATATAACGAGATTTTTCTCCGCTGCTTTTCTGATATTCTTCCCACAATCCCAAAATCAAGGAAGACAAAACGATTTCCAGCTATGACCAGAATATTTCCCGGATGAGGATCTGCATGAAAAATTCCTTCCACAAGGGTTTGTTCTGCGATGATTTGCATTGCATTACATGCAAGCTGCCGACGATCACTCTTCAGATTTTTTAATCCTTTCTCGTCATTGATATGCACACCATCCATAAATTCCATGGTAAGAACTTTCTTCGACGTATATTTGGTGAAAACTTCTGGAATTTTCAGAATGGCGCTTGCCGCAAAGCGCTCCCGCATTTCCTGCATACTCTGCGCTTCATGACGAAAATCAATCTCTTTCAACGTCCACTCTTTAAATTCCTGAACAAACCGCTTCGGACGATATGGTCTGCTCTCTACCACATGTTTTTCAAAAAGATCCGCAATTTTTTCCAGAATCCGAATATCCTGCGTCATATCTTTTATCACATCAGGACGCATCACTTTTACTGCAACGACTTTTCCATTCTTCAGTTTTGCTTTATGAACTTGCGCAATAGACGCCGCAGCAATCGGCTCTTTTTCAAATGAAGAAAATATATCTGACAGCGGTTTGTTGAACTCTTCTTCTATTATCTTTTTTACTTTTTCAAATGGAAATGGAGAAACCGTATCCTGAAGCTTTTGCAATTCATCACAATACTCTGCAGGAATAACATCCGGCCGCAGACTCAGAAGCTGACCAAGCTTGACAAACGTTGGACCAAGTCCTTCCACAACTTTTCGAAAATGAAGAGGAAGAGAGTGCTGCTCTGGAGGACACTCACAGGTTTTCTTAAAAAAACAGCGGAGCTGACACCGCAAAGAAACGCATCCTCTTAATCTTATTTTTTTACATAATAAGAGAATCCGCCCAGAGCAAATGCTGTCGCAATCTCACGTATCCTCTTTATGCTGTGTTGCATAATTAATTCTTCTTTCTGATTATGACATAAACTTCTTTTCCAA
>JACRKI010000123.1 GCA_016215305.1 Candidatus Woesearchaeota archaeon
ATTCTCATACACTGCTGTCGCTTCACGAACAACACGAGCATGATCAAAAGATGCGAATGGAGGATACTTCAACACTGCTGCTTTCACGCCAGCTTCATTCTCATACACTGCTGTGGCTTCACGAACAACACGAGCATGATCATAACCTGCGAATTGAGGAAACTTCAACACTGCTGCAATAACATCATCAAGAGTAATCCCATAAATACCTGTAATTTTTTGGAACATTGCTTCAAGTTCTTCACGGGTTTTTGTTTTGTAATGGAAATAATTATTAGTTGCCAACACACATGCATCTTCTGAAGAAATTCCAAAACTTCTTAAAATAATTTCAAGTGACATCAAAGCAAGAAAAGAGAAGCAGTTTATAAATCTTTACTGTAAAGTAACGACTAAGTAAGATAATTTTGAAACTCTCTCAAAAAGAGATTACAATTTTCTCACAAACGTCAAGAATCCGCTATGCCCAATGCTTTGACTGCGTGGACGAACCTTGCGTCCAAGCACATCCCATTCTTTCTCCGCAATTTCGCAGGTCTTCAAATACAAAAAGCCAGGAGTTTCGCGAATCTTGTTGACAAAATCCATTACTTGCGGAACAGAAGGACTGTACGAAACAAGATAGCCGCCATGTTTCAGCGCAGCAAATGCAGGATCAACGCCGAGCCATGGCTCTGGCAAATCAAGTAAAACCATGTTCACTGATTCAGGAGCAAGAGGAATTCCTTCATAGATATTATGCTTCTTGAGTTCAACATTTTTTAAATCCAAGAACGCAACATTTTCAGAAACAATTTTGAGATAATCCTCACGGATGTCAAAAGTATACATTTTCCCAGCAGAGCAAAGATGCGCGAAAAAACAGCATGCGCCGCCAGAACCGCTTCCTGCTTCAGCAATAATCCAATCAGAACACAAACCAACCTCAGCTGCAATAAATCCCAAATCCTTGAGAGGGATAATCTGCGCGTTTCGTTTGATTTTCCAGTATTTGTCGAGAAAAGAAGGTTCAAGCACATGAAAAGAAACATTTTTGTTTGTCGCGATGACATCTCCTGGTTTCGCGGCGGCAATTGCCTCCTTTGTCAAAAGTCCGTCTTTGGTGTGCAGATCATTCCCTTTGAAAATATATTTGTATCCTTCTGCGTCAATGAGAAGTTTTTCTGAATCTTTGGTCATGAGATGAAAAAAGAATAGGTTGGATAAAAATGTTTGTGTGAAAATAGTAGTTTAGTCAGAACATTTTTATACCCCTTTTTCTTTTCTTTTTTCATGGAAAAAACTGTTGGGGATTTCTTTTTGCTCTTTCGATTATTTGGAAGTAAAGAACGCGAAGCACTCAAAATCGCAGCACAATATCTTGACAAAGAACACATCAACGACCTTGCGACTTTCCTGAAACAGAAAAAAATATCTTTCTCTGAAGTTCATCTTCCCCTTTCTAAAGAATTATTCTCTGAGGAGACTTCTTCTGGAAACGAAGAGAAATGTATTGCCTTCAAAGCAGAAATCGCTGACGCTGATCTCGCAACCTATATTATAGACGCAAATCAGGAGATTCAAAAAAAATACTTTCGCAGACAATTTTCTTCTTTCGCAGCAATTGCGCCAACTATCTTTCCAAAACTCATCGCTCCACACATCATTGGCCATGAGATGATCAAACGCGCAGTCGCATTGCAGCTTTTTGCGTCTGAACCCATTCACATTCTTCTCCTTGGCGATCCTGCCATCGGAAAAACAGACATTATTCGCAGCGCGTCTGAATTTCATCCTATTTCCAGCTATGGACTTGGTTCAGGAATGAGCGGCGTTGGGCTTGCGGTGACAACGATTGGTGACATGATTGAACCTGGTTTATTGCCGCTTGCAGATCAAGGCATCTGCTGCATTGACGAACTCAATTTACTCAAAGAAGAAAGCCGCGGCTCTCTCTACAACGCAATGGAAAAAGGATTTATTACTTATGACAAAAAAGGACAGCATCTTCGGTTGGACGCGCGCGTTCGCGTGCTTGCAACCGCAAATCCGCTCGGAGATAAATTCACTGGAAAAACTATCAGCCAGCTCAAAAAACAGATTCCTTTTGATGACGCACTGCTTTCCCGATTTCATCTCGTGTTTCTTGTCAAAAAACCAGACACCTATCAGTTTCTGAAAATCGCGGACGCGATTTTGAAACAGAAACAAAAAACTTTTACCAAAACAGATCATGATTTTATCAAAAGTTATGTCTTCCATGCAGAACAGCTCAATGTGACCCTGCCAGAAGTGTACCACCAAGACATTGTTTCTTTTGTCCATGACTTAAAGAAAAAAGAAAAAGAAAGTTTGTTTGAGATCTCTCCGCGGCTCGTGGTTGGCATTATGCGGCTTGTGCAGGCACGCGCGCGAATGTGTATGCGCGAGAAAGTCAACCAAGAGGATATTGTGGAGATAAAAACCATTGTTGAACGAGCGATGGAAATAGGATAATTTCTTTGCAACTTCCATAAATTTCGCAACGTATCTAGAATAGATATTCTTGATCCATTGCGAAATTCTTCTTCTCATTCTTTGTTGCAGACTTTGTCTTCCAATAGTTTATCTGGCTAGAATTTCGCAACGTTTAAAAACAAAGACTTATTTTTTGTTCTTATGCTTGATCAAATCAAACACATCTACGAGACAAAATATAGAACATTACTTCTTATTTCTTTTTGTATCCTCTTTTTATCCATTGGTCAGATTTCCTACCAATATATCACTACAGGAGATTTTCTTCATAAAGGAGTAAGCCTGAAAGGGGGATTAACACTGACTGTTCCTGTTACATCGGCTTCTGACCCAACTGTTCTTGCCACTCAATTACTTTCTCTCTATCCTGATCATGATATTTCTGTCCGGGAACTTCGCGGCGCAGGCGGACAACAATCAGGTCTTGTGATCGACGCTGATTTTATTGACAAAGAAGCAATGGACTCTTTTATTCTCACTGTTGCAGAACAAACAGGAATTGCAAAAGCAGACATTAGCATGGAAACCTTTGGCTCTCGACTCAGTCAAAACTTTTTTGAAGAACTTTTCATTGGACTTCTCATCACCTTCTTTTTTATGGGTATTGTTATCTTTTTATATTTCCGCGATTTTGTGCCGAGCATTGCAGTGATGCTCTCCGCAGCGTCTGACATTATTATCAGTCTTGCAATTGTTAATGTTCTCGGCATTAAATTGTCCAGCGCGGGAATTGCCGCATTCCTGATGCTGATTGGCTACTCCATTGACACGGATACGCTTCTCACTATTCGCGTCATCAAACAAAAAACAGATGGAACACTCAACGAACGAATTTATGGCGCACTCAAAACAGGCGGCCTTATGACGCTGACCGCAATTGCCGCAGTTGCTGTTGTTCTTATTTTTACCAACTCTGATGTGCTATTTCAAATCATGTTGATTCTCTTCATTGGACTCATTGTTGATCTCATGACGACATGGGTGCAAAACGTTGGCATTCTCCGCTGGCATTTGCTCAAATTAGAACAAAAGGGCAAAGGAGTTGATGCCCAGTGACCATGAAACTCGAAAATATCAAAAGTCTCTTCAAACAATGGCGTATTCTTTTCTTACTCTTTTGCCTCATTCTCTCTTATTTCATGATTCAACCTTCTTTTTTTACAGACGGGGCCGCAATTCGCAGCATTGAAAAAAATAGTCCTGCTGCACTTGCAGGCATACATAGTCCTTCTGGGAAAGACAAACCTATGTTCAGGGAAATCATTACTACTGTGAATGGAAAATCTATCTCCACTGTTGATGATTTTGCTGCCGCTACTGCAAATTTCCAGGAGGGAGATCTTGTTCAAATCTCAACACTTGCGCGATATACTTATGATGGCAGTGACCGGAAATTGCATATTTTCCGTCAGGAATTATCCTACAATCTTTATTACAACGCAACAACAGGACTTGGCATTGAAGTGTATGACGCGCCAA
>JACRKI010000124.1 GCA_016215305.1 Candidatus Woesearchaeota archaeon
TCCTGCATGGAAAATTATGGCTGCGCTGATTTGCGGCAATACTTGTGTTCTCAAACCAGCAAGTGATTCTCCTCTCTGCGCGCTGACTTTTGTTCAATTGCTTGAAAAAGCAGGCGTTCCTCCTGGCGTTGTCAATGTCGTGACAGGCGATGGTGAAACAACTGGAGCTGCACTTATCCGACATCCGCTTGTTCGCGCAATTTCGTTTACTGGCTCTCGCGCTGTTGGTGATTTTGTGGTTCGAAACGCCGGCGTGAAAAAAGTAGGTCTTGAGCTCGGAGGCAAAAACGCAATCATCATTATGGATGATGCTGATCTTCCGCTCGCAGTTGAAGGAGTTTTGTGGGGAGCTTTTGGAACAACAGGACAACGCTGCACTGCTTCCAGTCGAGTGATTGTTCACAAAAAAATTCAGAAAGAATTTGAAATGCTTCTTCTTCGGGAAATCAAAAAGATACCTGTTGGCGATGGCATGAAATGCATGATTGGTCCGCTTGTCAATGAAGCTGCACTTTTGAAAACCGAAAAATATGTTTCCATTGGCATGCAAGAAGGCGCGACATTGCTTTCTGGCGGGAAACGTGTTTCTTCTTCAACTGGCGGGTATTATTTCGCGCCAACAATATTTACGCACGTCAAACCAAAGATGCGCATTAGCCAGGAAGAAATCTTTGGACCAGTCCTTTGCATTTTGACGTGCACAGATCTTGCAGACGCGATTGCGATTTCCAACAACATTGAATATGGACTTAGCAGCGCAATTTATACAAACAATATTCGCAGCGCGTTTTTAGGAATCGCGCATCTTGACGCAGGCATTACCTACATTAATTCCAGCACGATTGGCGCAGAAGTGCATTTGCCATTTGGCGGAGTGAAAGGAACTGGCAACGGCACTCGAGAAGCAGGAGTGTTGGGCATTGAAGAATTCAGTGAAGTCAAGACAGTGTATATTGATTACAGCGGGAAACTGCAGAAAGCGCAGATTGACGAATTTGTGGAGAAATAAGATGTTGAAATTGTATAGATTTTGTCTTCAAGTATAGTTTATTAAATACTTTTTACAATTCCAAATTCAAAACTTCATGCACTTCTTTTCTGATCCTATTTTCAAAATCAATAACTCTTTCTCCTTCTTGTTTTTCAGTGTTTAATGTTGCAAGCAATTGCGCTGCCCATTTTTGCTGCATTTCTTTTGAAAGAAACTCACTTTGAAATTGTCCTATGTGCTCCTCCATTACTCTCTGCTCAATTTCCGCTGTGTTTTCTCCCTGCACTTTGATGTGTTCCATCTCTCTTGTTTTCAACTGCGTTGTTGATTTCATCACGAAAAATGCTCCTTGCTGTTCCAGGAATTCTTTTGCTCCCTTAAAATCAATATCACTTATTTTTCCTTCAGACAATTCACCCATGATTCTTATCGTGACGATTGCATTTTTCGTGTTTATTTTTTCTATTTCCATTCTCAACTTGCTGCTGATTGCTGCTGCTGATTCTTCTTTTGCTTCTATTGTTATGCTTTGGATCGGGTGAAGCACAACAGGAATATATTCCAACATTCCGTTGTCATACATATAGAAGCCGCCATTTTTGAGTTTCTCCAACTCGCTGAAACTGTTTGGAAAAAGAGGACCAGGATACACGACATTCTTGTAGCCATCAATATTTGCCTGTTTTACTATATGCACATGACCGCCTGCATAATAGTCGCAGTTTTTTGGGAGAAATGATATTGGCTGCGCTTCCATCTTCTCCAACTCTTTTGGCTTGAGTTCTGCGATTGCGCTGTGAAACAAAAATATCTTAAACCCTGATTCCTGCTCAATATTTGTTGGATCAATTGCTTCATAGTATTTTCTTTCCAGACTTCCTTTTCTGCCGAGAATCCCTGTTATTTTCGCTCCTGTTTTTTTGTCAATAGTGAATTTGAGTTGAATTTTGTTTTGTTCTGTCACTGTCCCTTTCATCACATTGATGAGCAGACCTGCATGCTCCAGCACATCCAGCATTGTTTTTCCTGTCGCGGAAAAATCATGTGAGCCGGGAATAATATAGATAGGAATTCCTTTTTCCTGCACTTCTTTGAATTTTTTTGTCGCTGCTTTTAATTTCTCAATTGCAGGCAATGAAGTGTTAAAAATATCTCCTGCGATAAGAATAAAATCCACCTGCTTTTCTATTGAAATGTCCATTGCTTTGAGAAATGCCTGCGTGGAAAGATTGTTCAGTTTTTCTTCTCGCCAAGAACCAATGTGGCAGTCTGCAAGGTGGGAGAATTTCATGAAAATGGGAAGCGAGTTTGTTTTTATTAAGCTATTTGTTCTTAGCCAAAAAGAAACCGAAATATTTTGCCAAAAAATCCAATATTCTCTGTGCTCTTTGTTGTTTCTTCTGCATTTGTTTTTGTTATATCTGCTTGTGCCGCTTTTGTGTTTGACGCAGTATCCAAACCAGTGACATCATACCCGTCAATTTTTACTGCTGTATTATCATTGATGACTTTTCTCGCACCTTGGTCAGCAGTTGTTTGATCTTCTCCATTCCTTGTCTGCGCTTCCAAATCTGCCCGCGTTCCCAATAAAAAATGCACTATTTGCCCGCTGATTATTTCCTGCTGCACCGCACTTTCTTTTGTTGCTGTTTGTCCTGCAATGGAATACAAGAACTTACATCTGTCTTGATCCCGCGCTTCTGTATTTACAGGATACACTTCCTCAACAAAAATAGTTATTCCATCATATGTTTCTGTCTGGTGCCTGTTCACCACAACCGTATTTCCATTGACTTTGAAAATGCAGGCGCTTTCCTCCTTTGTCGCGCCAACACTCACATCAACAAGCATGATTGCCGCGTTCGCGTCATTTTCCTGCTGGATTGTCACAGCCGCAGCTGCTGTCTGAAGAAGCAATATGAATATGAGAAGATGAATTATTCCATACTTTGTCTGCGGGGGTGCAGTCATTATATTGTCCTGAGAAAGTGGATTATAAATACTTTACTCAAATCCGGCTGCGTAGAAATCCTTAGTTTCATTGGCTTATATTTACTTTTTTTCCGCCGCCGAGTTCGCACACTTGTCCTTTTCTTATCCCCTTATTAACAAGGGGGATAAAAAAGAGACAAGAAAGGAAAAATAAAGCAAAAGACGGCGGAAAAAAGTAGGCATTAGGTTTTTCAAAGAGGATTTCTACGCAGCCTCAAATCCCATAAATCCAACCTTTTCCTCTTTGTCGTCACCAAATTCCTGTTTATACTTTGCAATATCCGCCGCAGCGTACTCTTCAAACAATGGCGCCTTGATCGGAAGCGCAAACCTTGCAAAATTACTTGTCACAATCGCTTCGCCTTTATCGAGACTCGCAATCGCCCGCTGCGCCTGACTCAAATCCTGCGCAGCACTCTCAATAATCGCCTGCCGCTCTGCTGCCATTTCTGTTCCCAAAATAATTTTGGTGTTCATGTTCGCGAGAATCTCTCTCGGAATCAAACTGGGAAGCTGGGTAATCGCGCAAAGACCTACCTGAAACTTTCTTCCTTCCCGCGCAATCGTGCTGAAGATATTTCCTCCTCTTTCAAGCACTTCTTTTCCCAGCACTCTTGGCGCCTCTTCAATGATAATGCTGATGATTGGTTTGCTTCTCAACGTGTTTTGCCGTTTTTCATTTTGGTATCTCTGAAGAATTTCTGTGCTGATCATGGACCCAATCAATAATTCTGTCGCTCCTTTGAAATTGGAGGTATCAATAATCACTGTCTTTGCCTCTTCCAGCTCATTGCAGATATCATGAACTGTCGCGCTTCCTGCGTTGAGATCAAAAATTCCATGGCAAAGCAGTTGATGCCCGCTCCATTCCAAATCAAGAATACTCAGCAATCTGCGTCTCGCGACCGCAATCGTCGCTTCATTAAATGTTCCCATTTTTTGCAGCGGGACATTCATCATAATCTTTTCAATCCAGCTGCTGCCAAATTCCCTATAATACGCATGCAATGCCTGCTCCTGCGGATCGCTCCACTGCACGACGCCTGCGAAATGCTGCGGCTTGATCAACATCAGATTTACTTTCAATGTCTTTGTCCCGATCGGCGGATTTTTTGGGGTATAATATTCGATTTTGTTTTTCATGGGATGATCTTTCATGCCAATGCTCTGTGTTTCTCTTCCATAATATTCATCATGCGGATCTAAAACAAGAATGCCGCACTCCTGTTTTTTTGTCGCGTCCCATAATAACACTGAAGTGAGATTTGATTTTCCTTTTCCTGTTGTCGCGCTGATGAGAATATGGTGGCTCAGCGTGTCTTTTGTCGGCAGCGAAATCGGAACAGGAAGGATTTTACTGCCGCTTCTCAACATGCCAAGAAAAAGCGCGTTTTGCTCTTTCGCGAGAAAATCTAAATCTTCTGCTTCCACTTCGCGGATTGAACTGAGGAAATTTGGCAATGCCTTGCATGCTTTTGTTTTTGTTCCCTTGATCGAAATAATTCCTTTCAGTTGCGCGAGCGTATAATTTCTCAATTCCTGCTCATGCAAAAAGATGCGTTCATCATTATTTTGATGCTTCTCTTGATCTTCTCTGTCTTCTTGTTCTATTTTTTCTAACTCCATGCCAGAAATCAATTCAATATTTTGCTCTGAAAGCTGACTCGCATACAACAAATCCACCACTTCCAAAAGCATTTTCTGGTCAGCTGATTCCGCGACAAGCAATTCTCCAATCTCAATTTCCTTGCCTGCTTTTTGTCTTGCTATAATTTTTCCAAATTCTCCTCTGATAATCAGGCCCTTTGTCTTTTTCCCTGCACTGGTTTCTTCCATGCAAAACGTAATCTTCAGAGATTATTTAACAATTTCGATTCCTCTCTTTTCGTCTCTACTCTAGAATGGAAAATTATATAAATGTATAAATTTTACACGAACGTAGTGAGTATAAAATTTATTGAAGTGATAACCTGTGGCAGTGACTGATTCCCCAAAAGATACTCTGAAAAAGCAGCGTGAACGCCTTCTGTTAGAAATGCGGCATCTGGAGCAGACATATAAAAGCGGTTTGCTGCGTTTGCAGGAATATACGCTTGCGAAAAAAGCAGTGGATAAAAAGATTTCTTTGCTTGAGCAGAAGCAAAAACAATTCGAGGCAAAGGAAAAAGCTGTTGAAGAGATTCTTGGCGCTTCTTCGATACTTTCCTCTCAGAATTCAAAAGAGATTTCTTCTCATGAAAAACAGCATCACAAATATTTTGAGAAGATTGAAAAACCAAAAACAGTTGTTTCTCAAAATGGAGAAACTTCTTCCAAACCGTTCAAAGATCTTTCAAAACCTCTTTCAACCAAAGATGCTTCTGAAAAGATAAAAGAGAAAATAGTTGAAAAAAAAACAGATGCAGAAAAAAAACCGCAGAAGAAAAAAGAAATTAGAGACAAAGAAGCAAGAGCACATAAGGAACAATCCTCCATAAAAAAAGAACAAATTCCTGCTTCTGAGCATCTGCAGATTCCTCATCAACTTCCTGCAGATTCTCTTCCCTCTTCTGTTTTGGATTCTTCGATTTCCTCTCCTCCGTGCAAGAACATTGATGAACTTGTCGAGCAGGAAGATTCTAACTGGCGTTTCGCGCTCGCAATTCTGACCCTCTTCTTGCTCATCTTATTGTATGTCAAATTCACCTCTTTTGGCGGCTCTTCTGACGTGCTCACTGTTGATGCGTATCTTGACATCAACTCCCAATACAGCAAAGACATGCATGGTGTTTTGGCGCAATTAATGTCAGACTACGGACAATCTCTCTGGGTATCAAATCATATTGTCGGTTCCACTCCTGAAAGCATTTTAGCCGGCACTGCCGCTGCCTGCGCTGATCAACAAGAACATGGAAGCGAATATCTTGATTATCTTTTTTCACAAGATGCCGCTTTTGCAACAGATGCAGACGCGATTGCTGTTGCTTCCACTCTTGGATTAGATGCTGCGTCATTTTCCGCTTGCCTCGCTGATCCTGCTGTGAAAAAACAATATATTTCATCGCAAGAGGAAATTGCTTCTTTAGATATTAGTTACACTCCCACTTTAATTATTAATAATAAGAAAGTGGTTGGCGCTGTTGGATATGATGCTGTCAAAATTGTTATTGATAAGGAAATGACATCACTGGGGTAAAATTTCAACATTCACTCCCTTTGGTCGTTCATGAGAAATTTTAAATTCAAAATCCTTCATGAGCATCGCCCTACACGATCGAAGTGAGTGTACTTGGCCTATGCGAATGTTAGGATTTTGTATAGAAAGGATTAAATAGCTCTTTTGTCATTGATTCTTTATGGTTCAAAAAAAGAAGAAAACTACTCCAAAAAACAGTAAACTAAATAAAAATGGCAGTGGACGCACCAGTCTTCCCTTCAAACATTCCGAAATTCCACAGGTAAACATACCTGTGAACAAGGTTTACAATAAGAAGATGATAAATGGAATTTCGCAATGCGTCAAGAACCACAGGTCTCTCGAACTAGCAGGTCGCTTTCGCGTCATGTCACCATTCTCTGATCGTGGGTTCTTGACGAAAAGAATCAAAATCAAACTGAAAGAAATTCCTGCGCTTTTTAGCGCAAAAAAAGAAGAAAAAAAACATCTCGTGTCTGACAAAGAACTTTCTTCTGAACAACATTTGTTTGAGAAATACGCGCTCTCCCTGAAAAAATTTATTTTGAAAGGGAAAGGCAAGAGAAAGAAATAACTTCTTACTTCTCCATCTTCATTATATCCTCAATCTCTTCTTCCTTGACAGAACAGCCGTTGAGCTTCACACCCCACAACGCTCCCTCAAGCACTGCGCGCTTCACATTCGGCACTGCTTTTGTGGTTGCGTTCAGCAAATAATCATTAAACAATCCCAAATCATACCCTATCTAAATCAACTCCACTGACCGCACGACTTTTAGCTGGCCAATCATCTGCTTCAACGTCTCAATATTTTTCCAATTGATGAACACTTTCTGATGCATCGTCATCTCCATGTGCTGCGCAATCTTCTCCGGCTTTTCAATCAAATGCCGCGTTGTTCTTTCGTCAATCCCAATCGCGTCTGCGCTCAGCGAAATTGCTGTTGCCACTGCCTCTATCTCTCCTTTATGGACAATCTGCACCCAATTCTTGTCAATCTCAAACGCGCGATTTGCCAACTCTTCAATCTGCTTCGCGGTTTCAATAATCGCCAAATTGTTGTACACTTTCAATGTTCCTTTTGTAATGTAAGGCAAAACCTGCAGCGCCTCCAATTTGTACTTTCTCGTGCTCAATGGCTTGTTGATTAATTCATCGTAGACTGCAGGAGTAATATAAAATTCCCCATTGAACTTTTCCTTGAGTCTGTCCAAAACCCACAACAGATTATTAATAGTCAGACTGATAATTGGTCCTGTGTCAAATACAATTATTTTTTTCAAAAAAATCGCCTCTCTTCGCTTTGCTCAGAAGCGATTTTTTGTTGCGTTCGTGTTTTAATTTCCATATGAGTATTCTTCTCCTCAAGAAAATAATCTCCTCATGAAAGCCATTCTTTGTTGCACTGGAATTGTTTCCACAGATTCTTCGCTCACTCTTGTTTTTCCGACATATTTCATCAGTTCCCACTGCGACAAGCCAAATATTTCTGCAGTTTGCCCCAACGAAATTCCATGTTCATAAATTCTTGATCCTTTCTTGATCTGCGCTTCTGTGACCACATGCTGCATGTAGTTGCTGAGCTGGTTGTCCACAGTGTTGATCATCTCAAACAAGGTGTGAATTTCCGTGTTAAATCCCCTCAGATTATCTGCCTGCATAAACGAAATTGCTTTTCGCATGGCATCCAACACTTTTGCGTCAATTGTTTTGCCGCGCTCCAAAATTTTTGCCAATGCGTAAATGACCACTGCTGTCTGAATGGATTCCTGACGCTGGAAGATCGCAGAACAATGAATGATGTGGTCGCTTTCTTCTCTGAGCATTCCCAGATCACCTTTCAGGATTGCCTGTATTCCATTGTTCAAAACAGAAATAATGTCTTCTTTGACTGTATGCTGAAGTTCTTCAGGATGGTTAGTATCCTGACCTTTCTCAATAGCATATTTTTTCCTCTTTTTCGACATAACATTTTTTCTCTTTTTGATCTATATAAAACTTTCTTCCACATTTTAAACATTTCAAACTAGCGAGTGCATGAAGTAAGAGTATGCACCAAAAATTCTATCCTGAAACAAACCCATTCGGAATCAGTTTATCCACCCAAGAGAGCGGCAAACTCTCAAGAACGCGGAAGAACATGGTTTTCGGATAAATAACCACGTTGCCGTTTTGAAATTCAGAAAGCACGTAAAACATCCCTTCTTGTTCAGAAAGTGCAGAGAGAAGAGTACTAAATGCAATAGCGCGCTCATCAAAAGAGTTGTTTGTATCAGAAAGAATCGCAAAAAGATCATTTGTTGCTTGTGTTTCATTACCAGCAGTAATTTCAGAAGGAAGAACAGCAAACACAGATTTGTCGAGCAAAATGACTTTGTAATAACTGCCAGATTGCAAAATGGTTTTATAGTGTTCATCTGCGACAGCTGCCGCGAGATCATCTTCAGAAAGACTGATTTCTTTGACTTTTTTCTCTTCATTTTCAGTATATTGCACTAAACCAAACAGATAGTTGCCTTGATCATGGACAATGAGCACGATTTCCTTGTCTTGAATGTCCTCGCGCAGGCTTTGCACGTCAGAATACGTCAAAGTAAGTGTCATTGCAACGAACAAAAAAACAATGAAAAGGAACGTGACCACAACGCGAAGCACGTTCTTCATGATAAAATAGAGAATAATTGTCCCAAGAACAAGGATAAGTGCCCAAGTGAGGAAATAGTTCATCATATTCTTTTCAGAAAGAGTTTTTTATATAGTTTATTGTTTTGGAGAGAGCCTCCAAATGAAGAAAAGCATATAAATACTTACCAAATACAGAACACATAGGTGAAAACAGTGGAAAAGATATTGGAGCAAATTCGGGAAACAGAAGCGCATGCAGACACGATCATAGCAGAAGCAAAGGAAAAAGCGGCAATGCTTGCGGCAAAAGGAAAGACTGACGCAGATGCGTTTATAGCAGAAAGAAAAACAACAATTCTCGCGGAAAAAGCAGAGACAGTAAACAGCAGGAGAAAAGAGCTGGAAAAAGAGCAGCAAAAATGGGCAAAAAAAGCAGAAAAGCAGGCAGATGATCTTGCGGCTGATGCAAAGAAGAACAAAAAGAAAGCTGTTTCTTTCTTGGTTTCTGAATTTAAGAACTGTGCAAAGCAAGGACAATAGAATAAAAAAATATTGTATGAGTGAAAGAAAGATGCTAAGACCAAAACAAA
>JACRKI010000126.1 GCA_016215305.1 Candidatus Woesearchaeota archaeon
GTGTTTTTATCTTTGACTTCTCCAATACTAAGAATTGTTATCATTCTCTATGCATTTGTTCACTTCAATAAAAGCTTTTCTTGTTCCACAGTTTTATTTTCTCGGTTCGCGTGATTAATCAAAAAGAAAAATTATCCCGTCACCCCAAACAATAATCCAATCACATATCCCACTAATGCCGCGACTGTGCCAATCAATGCCATTTCTGCGCCGGATTTCCACCAGCTTAATTCAAACCATTTTGCCTTGAGAACTCCGACGCCAAACAAAATCGCCGCGCACACCGCGACAGACGCATAGATTGCGTTTTGCACAGAAAGAAGCAAAAATGGAATCACGGGAATCAACGATCCAATGGTTGACGCAATCCCCACAAAAATTCCTTTCTTCAATGGATTTTCATACTCATCAGGAAACATGCGCAGCTCTTCTGTCATCATGGTATCCAGCCAAAGTTCCTTGTTTGACGTGACCCTCTTGATAATATCATCCAGTTGTTTCCCGCGAAATCCTTTATTATAATAAATCTCCTTAATCTCTTCTCTCTCTAAATCCGGCACTGTTTCAATTTCTCTCTTTTCTCTTTCTAATTCCGCGTAATAATATTCCTTCGCTGCTTTTGTTGACGTATAAACAACAGCGCCCATGGAAATGGATTCCGCAAACGTCGCGGCTAAGCTTGAAACAAAAATAATCCGCATATCATGCGTCGCTGTCGCGACTCCCAGAACTATTCCTAACACATTTACTAATCCATCCTGACCGCCAAGAATCGCGTCTTTGAGCAGTGGACCGCCTTGTCTTGCTTCAACATGCGCTTTATGGTGTCTTAATGCCTGAGAACGCGCGTATGTATTTCCATTCTGCACAGGAATCTTTGAGATATTATTTACTTCTTTTTTTTGTTTTGCCATCTGTTTTGTTTTAAATTCCTATTCTTTATTAATCTTTTTCTTTGATTATTTCTTTTCTTCAACTTTCTCTTCTATCTGCTCAATAACTATTTCTTCCTCATTTCCTGTTCTTCTTGCGCTGCTTTTTGATTTTGCTGCTGTTTGTGTTCTTGATTCTTGCTCTGCATATTCCTGCGTTGTTCCCTTTATTGTTCTGATGAACCACCTGAATTTTTTGTTGAGATAAATGACTAACGAGAGAAACAGAAATAACGCAATGATTCCGATAATAATTATTGCAATCACTCCAAAGAAAATTCCCCCTATGATGATTCCCACAGGGATTAACGCGATTGAAATGAGGATCCAGATGAGTTTTTTTATTTCCATGCTCTGAGAAACATGCGGTCACAAATAAATGTTTGTTTTTTTGAAGTAATTTTTTGCTTTTATTATTTATATACTCTCCTTGAAATTCTTAAAAAGTTTTCATAATTCTACTCATTTTTTGAAAATCTTTCTCACTTTCTTGAAAACTTTCCGGAAATTGGTCAAATAGCTTTTTGTTTAAGTTTGTTCTAGAATATTGATGAGGCTTATGCTGAGGTGGCTGAATCTGGTCAAGGCGGAGATCTGATGAAGTCCTTAGAGATTCTAAGGACCTCAGCGAATCTCTACGTTACCCAACGTATGCGGGTTCAAATCCCGTCCTCAGCGCCTCTTTTTTTCTTACTAATTTAAATCTTTCTACAAAAATCACTTCAACGACTCTTTCCCACTCCAACCCTGTCACAATACTTGTAAATTTTGCATTGACTGCACAGCGGACTGATTGGCTTGCAAACATTCTGCCCCCATGCAACCAAATAATCATTATATGAAATCCAATATGCTGTTGGCAGTTTTTTTCTCAACGCGAATTCTGTTTCTTCTGGATTTTTTGTTTTGACATATCCTAACCTGTTGCTAATTCTGTGTACATGCGTGTCGACGCAAATCCCAAGTTTGCCATAGCCCTGCGTGAGAACGAGGTTTGCTGTTTTTCTGCCAACGCCTGGAAGCGTGAGGAGGATGTCAATTTCATCCGGCACCACACTGTTGTATTTTTCTATGAGAATTTTGCAGATTTCCGGAATTCGTTTTGCTTTCGTGATGTAAAATCCAACAGGATAAATCGCTTCTTCTATTTTTTTTATTGGCAGTTTTTGCATCTCTTTTGGATTGTCTGCTAATTTGAAGAGTCTATCTGTCGCTTTACTTGTTGTCGAGTCTTTTGTTCTTAAACTTAATACTGTCGAGATCAATGCTTTGAATGGATTTCTGCCTTCCTTGATTGCATATTCGCTCACGATTGGTGTTGGCAGTTTTCGCGTTTCTTCAGAGAGAATTTGCATGACTGTTGGGATGTCGGATTGGTTCATTATATTGGACTCTTTCTTATTCTATTTATCATTTTCTATATATTTAGGGTTGTGCAGTTTTTTGATGTAAATTCTTTTCTCGCTTCATCTCCTTGAAGACACTTCCCATCAAAGTCCAGTGTTCGAGAGGAGTGGTTGCTTTCTCACTGTTTCTCTTGACTGCTGAGTACGCATATGCTTGACAGTCTCCTAGCTGCTCGTAGGTAGAACCAGACACTTTAGCTTAGGGGACCCATTCACCGAATGAATGATCGTTTGAAGAGATTAATTGAAGAAAACTTCGGTGAATGGGGTAATTATTATTTTCAATTTTTTACAATTCAAAACTGTATGCAAAGACAAAATCTGGTCATGTGTTATTTTTTACATTTTCTTCCAAAACAAATTTCTGAATCCTTTTTGTTCTAAATATTTTCCAAAATAAATTTTCTTTTCTCAAATTCTTTTTTTTCTCAAAAATCTATTTTTCTCTCTTTTTTACAACAGAGCTGTGACGAAACCTGCTCTTTTCCTTTCTCGACGGAGTTACTATTGCTTAATGAGGAACAGTACCGTAAGATTTTTATATGATAGCTTGTTTCTCTCCTGTTGTAAGGGTGTGGGGGAAGTAATATGGCAAATAAAAACCTTGTATGGAGCATGCTTATTGTATTTCTTTTTTTTGCGGTAAATGTCGCAGCAGTAACAATTAATGATTCTGCGGTGATTGTGGATCCAGTTCCAGGAATATATGGTGATGAACTAACTATTACCGCAACAGTCACTGATGTTGATGTATCTGACGCAGATGGTCTTGCGACAGTAAATCTCACGATAAACGCAACAGGCGAAATATTTTCCATGTTTCTTACTGCAACCCCTGATCAATATGTCGTCATCCTTGACACAGTTAGTGATATTGGATTGCCAGATGAATATGAGTTCACCATAACAGCAACAGATGATAGTGGAAGCAGCGATGAATTTAATGGGCTTTTTGAAATTGTTGATGAAACAGCTCCAACAGTTATTGTCACCGATGCTCCTGATCCAGTTCCTGAAGGCGATGATATTACCGTCACTGCAACAATAACTGATGATATTGCAGTTGACAATTCTTCTGTTACTTTAGAAGTATTTGACAGCAGTGGAAGTGTTTATAGCGCATCACTGTTTCCAACAGGTACAGCAGATGAATACGCTGCAACATTCAACAGCGGAACAGATATTCCAGGGTATGGTTCCTACAACTATACTGTCACTGCGACAGATACAAGTTCTATTCCAAATGTAGGTTCAGCTTCAAGTTTCTTTGATGTTTCTGATGGAACACCTCCAGTCATTAGTTTGTCTGGCTTTAGTGCTTCACCAGTTATTTATGGAACTACTTCCGTAGTGATAACTGTTCTCGCATCTGACGATATTGATGATCCAATCACCAGCATCACTGCTCTCTTCGACGCAAATCCATTATATCCAATCACGTTAACATATAACGGAACTCCAAATGAATACACCGCAACATTTAATCCAATGACCGCGATTAATGGTGGGACAGTCGGTTTGTATGATTACACCATTACTGCAACAGACGCAGCAGGAAATACTGCTACCTCTTCAACCGCAGTTTCAACTGATCCTACGTATGGTATGCAAATGGATGTTGTTGATGGCACTGCTCCAACAGTGACAGACGCTTCTGTCGCTTCCACTGTTTGTTATGGAAGTTCCATGACCGCATACGCAACTGCATCTGACGATGTTGATGATCCAGTCAATCGGGTTATCATGAATATTATGGATCCATCTGGATTTGCGGATGATCATGACATGGATGTCAGCAGTTCTGCATATACAAATGAATTAACATTGACAAGTGCTGATCTCTCTTCTTATGGAGATTACAGTTATTATTTCTATGCTGTTGACACAGCAGGACTTGTAAGCAGTACCGCATTCACTGGAACATTCAGCGTTGTTGACTGCACGCCGCCAACCATTGATACTGTTGTTGCAGATAGTGATCTTGTCTATGGTGTTGACTCTTTTGATGTTTCCGCAGACGTTGAAGATCTCGAATCTGGTATAGTTGTCGCACTCGATATTTATGATTCAACAGGCAGTACTATCGCAACTGATCTCATGACTGATTCTGGTCTTGGAACATATACTATAACATTCCCTTCCAGCACATTTACTGCTGTAGGAACATACAACTACTCTATTATTGCAATAAATAATGATGGATATGTAAGCACCTATGACAGTTTCTTCGACGTGTTTGACGATGTTGATCCAACAATTATTGGCGCAGGATTCTCTGTCTCACCAGTTATTTATGGAGATACTGTTGATCTTCGTGTTGAAGCATCTGATGACGTTGATGCTGTTCTTGCTTCTGTCTATATTGTCTTTGATGTTGATCCAACAAATCCAATTTATTTAACAGACACAAGTGTTCCAGGATACTATACTGGACCAGTTGATACATTAACTGATCTTGCAGGAGGCAATGTTGGTTTGTATGATTACACTATTTATGCAACTGACGCAGCAGGAAATACTGCAACTGCAACAGGTTCTTCTCTCAGTGCAGAATTAGATGTTATTGACTTTACAGCTCCAACTGTCACTGCAACAGATTCTCCAGATCCAGTTGAATATGGCGATAATGTGACCATCAACGCGACAGTGACTGATGATGTTGGTGTCGATGCATCTACTGTAATGCTTGAGGTATTTGATAGTTCTGGACTCTCTATCTATGGTCCAACTCTCATGACTTCAACAGGAGCAGATACATACACAACTCCATTGAACAGCATCACTGATTTATCTGGTCTTGGCAGCTACACATTTACTGTTACTGCAAGCGATACTTCAGGATTAAGCGGATCTGATTCAGATTCCTTTGCTGTCGTTGATGCCTCTGCTCCAACAA
>JACRKI010000128.1 GCA_016215305.1 Candidatus Woesearchaeota archaeon
CATTGCTCGACAAATGATTCGTCTGGCAACAAGTAGTGCACTCTCGTGAGCAGATTGAACTTATTTTTGTCAGCAACACATTCTTCATAACTGGGCATGATTCGAATATCTTTTGCAATTTCTGTTTTCTTTACTCTAAACGCGACACCTTCAATGCTTGCAAGATGAAGTTTTGGTTTTATTTTTTCAAATAAAAAATTGGGAGATGACTTGATTGTATTTTTTACTGCATTCAGCTTGTCATCTCGATTTGTCATCTCCAACAATTTTTTATCATCTGAAAATTCAACAATGGTTTTCATTCGGTCGAGCAAAGTAAGTATTGCTCGCTCTGTTGATCCAAATAACAAAAGGTCTGCTTTAGTATCGTTGAGAACTCCTCTTCTTAAGATATTGTATTTGTAATCAAAATGCGTGAATCGCCTGATAGTTGCTTCAACGCCGCCAATTACTGTAATGCATCCTTTGAAAAGATTTTTGAGGTTCTGCGTGTAGACCATCAACGCTCGTTCTGGGACAAGCACATTTTCTCTTTTCTTGAGCATCGGCGTATAATTCGCGAGCATGGAATCAAGCAAACCACTGGTGATGCAGAAAAAATATTTTGGTTTGCCGCACATTTGATAATCGCGGTCTGTCAACGGCTGTCCTATAATTCCTACTTTGTATCCTTTTGCGTCAAGCAGTCTGCTGAGCATCGCAATGCCGCTTAATGGATGATCGTAATACGGATCGCCTGTCACGAAGATGACGTCGAACTGCTGGAAGTTTTTGTCTTTATTATTATCTTTGTAATAGACTTTTCCTTCGTCGCTGGTTGTGGGTAAAAATAATGGTTTCATGTTTGGAAGAATGTATGGTTTGTTTAAATGGTTTGCCTAAAAAGCGCAACAACTTTTATCTTATAATACCGGACGCAAGTAATTAATATTCATCGAAAAAAAAATAATTACATGCCTCGCCAAGTCTTTACTGGTCCGTGTTATGTTCTCTTGTTCGTGTATCTGTCTGCATAGAAAGATACTTGCTTTCTTTCTGACATAGAAACATTTATTACCTTCTTGGAAATCTACATTCTTTATGAAACTCTTCCTTGCTCCACTCGAAGGTGTCAGTGACTGCGCATTTCGAACACTTTGCTACAACCATGGCGCTGATTTGACATTCACAGAAATGATTCGCGTTGATAGTTTAGTTCGGCAAAACAAAGCAACGCTCGCTCTTCTTGATCTCAAAAATAATGTTCCAACAGGGATTCAACTGCTTGCGATAAAACCAGCAAGCGCGCAAGAATTTGTCAAGATGTTTCCTTCTTTTGATTTTGTTCGCGCTCCAGAGCAAATCAATCTCAACTGCGGCTGTCCAAGCCCAGACGTGATTCGTCAAGGCGGCGGCGCTGCGCTTGTCAAACGCGTTCAACGGCTGCAGGAACTCATCACTATTTTTCGCAAACTTTCGCTTCCTGTCACTCTGAAGATTCGTCTTGGATTAAACTCCTATGAAAAAAAGCACAACGTCTATTTGAACCTCATCAAAAACGTCGACGCGGACGCGTTTATTGTGCATGCGAGAGATGCGCGGCAATCTTCAAAAGAAAAAGCAGACTGGAGTGTTTTTGAGGAATGCATTGCAACAGGAAAAAATATTATTCCCAACGGTGATATTTCTGAAAAAGAACACCTTGCGCATTTTCGACAGCTTGGAGTCAAAGAAGTGATGATTGGAAGAGCAGCTGTTCGAAATCCGTCAGTGTTTGCGTATTTGAAAGGAAAGGAACGTGTTTCGATTGCTAACCTTCGTGAAGAATATCACCTATTGTGTAAGGAATATCCAAATAATTTGAAGTATAAGGAGAATGTTCTTTCGTATTTAGGAAAGGAAGAAGGGATTCATAGCAGGAAATGGTTGATGTGAATCATCTGCTTTTTGTCGAACCAGCAACGCTCTGGCGAACACAATAATTATTATTTTGGAAATTATCTTTCAGCATTATTCTTTTCAAAGATATTCTTCAATGTTTCATCAAAATTCTTATTTATACTTATCCCAATTTTTCCAGATGAAAAAGAAGCAAAAGAAAAATTGGGTCCCCTGAGATAAGTTTTGTCAGGCGAATCTAAGCTTCTCTTATATTCAAGGACACAATTAATTAAGCAAACAAGTGTCCTTGAATAGATTGTGGAGGACATGAGATTATTCAATTGTTTATCTCCTCCACAATAGTTCGTGTACCTGTTTCTTTGTTCCTGTGTTTATTCTCTTTGTTCGTGTTATGTGAATAACATTTAAGAGAATTTTGAGAAAAAATCACTTTCTGATATACAGCAGGTGATTTTTTATGGCTGTCTTACTTTAATTATTGAAACTTTATTAAAATCCGCGTCCTGTGAAATAAGTGTATCAATTCCATTATTCACCATAGATGAAACAACAAGACTATCGTCAAAATCAAGTTTATACTTATCCCGATATTCCGCTGCTTTTATCATCTCCGCAAATGAGGGACGCAGGACAGTCAAATTATTTATGCTATTGAGAAACAAAATAAAATTCTTCATCAAAGAAGAATCTTTTGTCTTATATTGGATCTGCAAAAGGCAAGCATAAACAATAAAATCAGAAGTATATCCATGATAATCACCATTATTGATATCAAGCAAGAGCTTCTTACAATTCTCACTCTTTTTATCTCTGAGAGCGACTTCCAAAAAAATGTTCGCGTCAAGAAAGATTATTTTATCCATAATTTCGCTGCCTCATGCTGTAATTGCACTGCTGTATACTTCCCTCTTACACGAGACAAAATCCCTTCAATTAATGTAAACGGATCTTTTACTTTTGGCAAACTTGGGTTTTGCTGTTTTATCCAAATGCTTATTGCTTCTTCGCTTGCTTTTTTTATAGATCCTTTTGAAAAACCATATCTCCTCATCGCTAACTCTCTAAACTGCTGCTCCAACTCATTTCCAAACTCGACTTTTAGTACCATACGTACTTATGGACATAAGGACATATTTAAATGTTTTGTTTTTTTCATTATTTTTTTTGCTATCTGATAGTATTTCGAAATGCATACCAACGAGTTTGCTCTCTAAATCAAGCATGTGCCATTTTTACTGCCGCAAGAATTTCTCCTGCATGCTGATATCGATCTGCTGGATTATATTGGATACATTTTCTTATAATTTCTTTGTACTTCTCAGGAATTACCCGGCTTTGTTCTATTCTTTGATAGATTGCATCATATGTCTTGGGATTGACGATCCTTTTTGCTATCCTTTTTTTCTCTTCGCTTTCATTTATTGTTGGAATATCTAAAAATGGATGATCTTTCATATACATTTGATAAAGGACAATCCCAAAAGAAAATACATCAACTGCCGCGGATACTCTCCCATCAGTAATCACTTCTGGCGCACTATATTTTCTCGCGCCAAAGGACTTTACACGTGCAATACCATTCTTTAATTGTTTGACGAGTTCAAGGTCACTTACTTTAACTGCGTCTTTGGATAATATGGAAGAAGGATTTGCAATGAAGCTGTAAGGAATGAGTATATTCTTTGGTTTAATATCTCTATGCGCGCAGGATTCATCATGGATATGTTTCATGCCTTCTAGAATGTGCATGCAAAGAAATTTTAAAAATTCTTCTTGCGGGATTTTTATTTCATGATCTTCAATGTGATATGCACTTTTGATAAGCGTATCGAGTGTTATTCCTTCGACATATTCTTCAATAACATAATTTCTTCCATTATTACTTCCATCAACATAAGTTCTGCTCTCAAATAGTTTTCCCCTCTGGTAATATCTGGCCACATTTTTATGATGTAATTTTCTTCCTGCCTCTGCTTCTTTTCCTGCAAAGCCATCTTCTCCATACTCTTTTAGTTTGTTTCTTCTGTTTTCGCTTGTAACATCTTCTTTTTCTTTATCAATTTTTATAGCAACATCACATTTGTCAGTTTCATCCCATGCCTTGTAAACTCTTCTTCCATGACCTTCGCCGATTTTGGAGATTATGGTGTAATCTGAAATATCAATATCTGCACACTCCTCTGCTTCTTTGACACGCGATCTTTTTTCTCTGCTTGTTTTGTACTCTTCTCTACCTAAAAGAACAAAAAAATCAAAGAAGAAACTGCTCGGAAGCTTATCATATTTCCAACTCAGCGAAGAAACAGCACTATTATAATCTTTTAGCTTGGTAAGTAATTCAGAAAAATCTTGCATCTCTTCATCATTTAATAAAGGAAGATTATGAACTATTAACAGAATATTCTTAAGATTACCATAACTTGCGGCACTACCAAATTTAAAATCATCATACGAAGAGGAACCGCCTTGGTGTTCAGCTCTCATAACCTCAACAGCAAAGGAAGGCAAATATGTGTTTTCATCATTAGATATTTCTACTCCAAGTTTTATTAAATAGTTTAATGTTTGATTTATTGCTCTTTCTAGTTCTAAATCAGCTTCTCTCTCTTCCAAAGTAATACTTTCAAAAAAAATTTTTGTGGGAATACTTATAACTAATTGAAGAAGCTGTTTGATAGAATCATCATATCTTTTTAGTTCTTGTATGTATTGTTTTAAATCTTCTTTCACAAAAGTTTGTCTTGCTGCATAAATCTCGCCATGTCCATCTTTCTTGTCAGTTTCATCCACAACAGCATACAACAAATCACAATACGCCTGCCACTGGAAATCATGCTCAAAAGAAATGTCTGCTGAAGAAGTTGCCTGTTCGAAGAGTGGACGAATACTTTCTTTCACTTTATCTTCAAGGACAATTTCATCCAACCTTTTCTGTACCATCAAGGCAGAGTAATCCTTTTCCTATTTTAAATCTTTGTGCATAATATTTAATAACTCTAACGAACTCCTCTCATTATTATATGGGAGGAAACAAAAATGAAAACACTTGAACAATTATTAACTGTTGGAAGATACGCAGGATTAGGACTTGTACTTGCTTGTACTGCAAATACTGGTGATAAAAATAATATTAATGATAGTGGTTCGGAATCTTGTGTTGCATGGGAGCAGACATTTAGTAGAAATGATGGCAATGATTATATTAACTCAGTTCAACAAACAACTGATGGGGGCTATGTTCTGGCAGGATTTACGAATTCTTCTGGATCGTCTGGTGATGGTTTGCTTGTAAAAACAGACGAAAATGGGAACAAAAAGTGGGAGCAAACATTTAGTAGAAATGATTATAACGATTTTATTTACTCTGTCCAGCAAACAATAGATGGTGGTTATGTTCTAGCAGGACATACTGAATTTCCTTATGGAGAAGGAATGGATGATGGCTGGCTAGTCAAAACAGACACTGATGGAAACAAGCAGTGGGAGCAAACATTTGGATTTGGGGGTTATTCAGGGGATTTTATTTACTCTGTTCAGCAGACGACAGATGGGGGTTATGTTCTGGCAGGAGATACTGAGAATGATGGTTGGCTTGTCAAAACAGACTCGGATGGAAACAAACAGTGGGAGCAAACATTTGGGGAGAGGGAGGAAGATTTAATTTACTCTGTTCAGCAGACAGTTGATGGTGGCTATGTTCTGGCAGGAGATACACAGTCTTCGGGAGCAGGGCGGAATGATGCCTGGCTTATCAAAACAGACACTGATGGAAACAAACAGTGGGAGCAGACATTTGGGGGAAGTGAGAATGATTCTATTTCCTCTTTTCAGCAAACAATAAATGGGGGTTATGTTCTAGTAGGATATACAAATTCAGATAATACAAATACAGATGGTTGGCTCGTCAAAACAGACGCAGATGGAAACAAGCAGTGGGAGCAAACATTTGGGAGTAATCATCTTTCCTCTGTTGTGCAAGCGAGTGATGGAGGTTATGTTTTAGCAGGATCTACAAATTCAGATGGCTTGCTTATCAAAACAGACAAAAATGGAAACAAGCAGTGGGAGCAAACATTTGGCGGAAGTGAAGATGATTTACTTTCTTCTCTTCAGCAGACGACTGATGGAGGTTATATCCTGGCAGGATATACAACTACAAGTTCTTATGAAGTGTATGGCTTGCTTCTCAAAGCATGCGATAAGTAAAAATTATTTACACTGCATTGAACAAAGCGGTCAGATCATGCAATGTTAGATATGTTATTTTCTTCTCTTTCATATATTCAATACATTCTTCTGTAAATCCTGCTATTGAAACAACAAGACACTGGAATATACCGCTTGCATTAATGTATCTCGTTTTTGCATCAAGCTTCTTGACGTCTGCGCTTCCCATTGGCTTGTTTGTCCATTTAACTTCACAAAGGAGAATATTCTTTGTCTTTGCATTATTCGCAACTATTTCAATCTCTTCAGCGCCGCCATCTCTATTTTTACCCCACCACGGTCCAATTGCAGTAAAATTTATGTCCAACCCCTTTATCTTCTTTCCATTATAGAGGATAAGCAACTCCTTGATTATTTCTTCAAACTTATATCCAATATACGCGTTCAAATCGTCCCTAATTTTTTCTTTGACTAATGCAATATTCCCCAATTCAATAATGGACATGTTAGGAAAAATAAATTTATACCAAAAATGAAAATAATTATCTTTAATTCTGTAGCGAATCTCTCTTTGTTTTTGGAACATAGGCGTTACTTTCTCAACGATACTGAGTAACTCTATCAAATTGTTCACATAATAATCAATATCTTTTGATTGTATGCCCGATTTATGAACCACTTCTCTTCGTTCGCCGTTACTTTTTGCAAGGGCATAAAGTACTGCATTGTATTTTGCATCCTTTTTTAATTCCATTGTAATGAAATTAGTTGGTTCATCTTTTAATCGACCTGTTGGTTGTAAAACCAGCGTTTCAAGAATCGCAAAAACATCTCGCTTTCCTGTCTTCTTCGCAAACCAGAGAAAGTGCGGCGTTCCTCCAAAGACAGAGAATAACGCTATTTTCTCTCTCTCCTCTAATTCTGGAAACATTGTCCTAAAATCAACATAACGAAAGGGTTCTAAGTGAAAGGTATACGTTACCCTCCCATATAATGGAGAAGTATTTTGCATAAATATTTGATGCATCATACTCATCGATGATCCAATTGCTATCAATAATATTTTATTCTTTTTTAATGTGCTATCCCAATGATCCTGTAGTTGGGTAATAAATTCTGGCGCTGTTTCTTGAAACCGAGAAAATTCATCAAAGACCATAACTATTTTTTCTGTTTTTGATTTTTCTTCCAAGTAAGAAAGAACATCTTTCCAATCAAAAAAGCGAACTCTATTTCCAGTCTGATCAAAAATAGCATCAGCCAATAACTCTAACAATTCTGTTTTTCCTGTCTTGTGAACCATGTAATATATCTGTTCTGCTTTCACTGTTTCTAAGAATTTCTTGATAAACGCAGTTTTGCCAACTCTCCTTCTCCCATAGATAACAATAAATTCTCCGGTCTCTAAAGTATCATAAACATGTTTTATTCTCTTTAACTCTTCTTTTCTATCAAAAAAGTCCATTTCTTTATGTTGTAAAACAAACATATATTTAAACTTTTTCATTTACCGAAGTTAGTTTCGGCTTATTGCCGAAGTTTGTTTCGGCATTTTGAGATATTAGCGCGCAGCATTTTGTCAAGAAGATTTAAATAATCATAAAGAATACTTTACATTATTATACGGAGGAAACAAAAAATGAAAACACTTGAACAATTATTGGCTGTTGGAAGATATACAGGATTAGGACTTTTATTGACTTGTACTGCAAATACTGCTGATAAAAATAATTCTGGTGATAGTGGTTCGGAAGATACAGCACTATACGATACTGGAGATACTGGTGACACTAGTTCGGAATCCTGCGTTGCGTGGGAGCAAACATTTGGTGGAAGTGAATATGATTCTATTTCCTCTGTTCAGCAGACGAATGATGGGGGCTATGCTCTGGCAGGAACTATGTATTCTTTTGAATCGCAAGGTTTTGATGGTTTGCTTATCAAAACAGATGGTGATGGAAACAAGCAGTGGGAACAAACATTTGGAGGAAGTGATGATGATCAAATTAAGTCTCTTCAGCAGACAATGGATGAAGGCTATGTTATGGCAGGATATACATATTCTTCAGGAGCAGGAGGGATGGATGGTTGGCTTGTCAAAACAGACGCAGATGGAAACAAACAGTGGGAGAAAACTTTTGGGGGAAGTGAAAGTGATTACATTTATTCTGTTCAGCAGACGACTGATGGAGGTTATGTTCTGGTAGGATACACGGATTCCTTTGGAGCAGGAGAGAGTGATGGCTGGCTTGTTAAAACAGATGGAGAGGGAAGCAAGCAGTGGGAGCAGACATTTGGAAGGAGTAAATATGAAAGTGGATTTTTGTCTGTTGTGCAGACAACAGATGGAGGATATGTTCTAGCAGGATATATGAATTCTTCCGGAGCAGGCTCTTATGATAGTTGGCTTGTCAAAACATGCGATAAGTAAATTTATTGCATGTAGAGAATTTTGTTTTTTTCACGAACAAACACCGCACAACACGCGAACCGACAACGCTTGGCGAACACAATAATTATTATTTTCTTGATTGATATTTTTTAAGAGTTCTTCGATTTTGAAATTAAAATAATTATCACAAAAAAATAATTATATGAAGATACATTGGGCTCTGCTCAATGGATTACTAAACGCAAAGCGTTTAGAAATACCTTAGGCTTTTCTTAGTGCTTGTGGTGCGTTGCTTGTTCGTGTGTTTTTTCTGTTCGTGATTAAGTTTAGTATGCGAATCAAAAAGGGATAGTATGCACAAAATTTTATAAACAACATCCTATTTTTTTCTCCCATGGAAAATCAAAGCGAAAGTCTACTCCCTTTCGAAAAAATCAAGCGAGAAGTCTTTATTCGAAAACCGGCAGACACCTCTCCAAAATTTGGCAAACGACCAGAAGAGAGAAACACGCATGAACACATCCAATACGGCATTGTCAACATTGACAAACCAGCTGGACCAACGTCGCATCAAGTGAGCGGTTATATCAAACAAATTCTGCATCTCAGCAAAGCTGGACACTCTGGAACACTCGATCCAAACGTCACTGGCGTTCTTCCTGTCGCGCTCGCGGAAGGAACAAAAGTGATTCAAGCGCTTCTTCCCGCAGGAAAAGAATATATTTGTATCATGCATTTGCATAATGAATATTCTCACGAACAAATCAAGAAAGTCTGCGCGTCTTTTGTTGGGAAAATCAAACAGCTTCCGCCTCTGAAATCTGCTGTCAAACGCGAATGGCGCTATCGAAAAATCTACTACCTGAATGTTCTTGAAATTGATGGGAGAGATGTTTTATTCCGCGTCGGCTGTCAGGCAGGAACCTACATTCGAAAATTGTGCACAGACATTGGCAAAGCGCTGGGAAGCAACGCACACATGCAAGAATTGCGTCGAACAAAAGCTGGCTGTTTTCGTGAAGAAAACCTGTGCACTATGCAGGATGTCGCGGACGCATTCTGGTACTGGAAAAACGAGCACAGCGACAAACTCATCAGAAAATATATTCTACCGATGGAAGCAGGGGTTGCGCACTTGCCAAAAGTGTGGATCTTTGACATGACAGTTGACACGCTTTGCCACGGCGCGTCCCTGAAAGTTCCTGGAATTTGCAAAGTGGAAAGCGAGATTCAAGTGGATGATCTTGTTGCAGTGATGAGTCTCAAAGATGAACTTGTCGCGTTTGGCAAAGCATTGATGATTTCAAAAGAGATGCAGAAAAAAGATTCAGGCATTGCAGTCAAAATGGAACGCGTGTTTATGAAACCTGGCGTGTATCCGAAGATGCAGTAGCTTTTTTCTCAGCAAGTTTTCTGCTGACATAATCAAAATCAGATATTCTCGAAAGTCCTGCAAGATGAAGCTGTTCATTGTATCCATTTATTTCTCCATAGAATTTACTGCTTACTCTTCCAATCCCTGTTTCTGCATGGATTCTTTCTCTCATCTCTTTTATTCGCAAACGATAATTTTCTGTTCCCATCCCTAACTCACAGTATGTACTCTTTTTTGTTGTCGCAACAAGAATATCCAAATATTGGCCAACAAAAGTATCGAGTGGTCTTCTTCCTTGATCGATAAAAACTGCGGATGATACATCTTCACTTCCATCTCCTGTGACAATTCCTTGATACGTGCGAACTGCTTCAGGATTTCCAATCTCTTCATAGAATCTATTAAACGCTTTTCCTCCGTCGCTCCATGCACTTTCAATAAGTGTTTCCACAGTAACTGCTTTGATTTTTTGAGGATCTGCTTCTTGTATTACTGCAGAAACAACACGCGCCGCTGCACGCATAATATTTAATCCTCTTGTTATATCCTGACAATCCGCAGGAAATAGAACGCCAAAGAGAATTGCCGCACGCACTTCTAATTCATGCTTGTACACATAGAGATCACAACCGGTGAGTGTGCTTATTCTTCTTCCTGCACCAAAATCTTCAGTGGTAAATCCATTTGGAAAATACGGGTAAAATCGTTTAGGGAGTGTATAGTTTTCCATAGAATTCAAAGAAAAGCATTATCCTATTTTAAAGGTGATGACATAAATCAGATAAAAAGGGAAAAAAGTGAAAGAGAAAAACAAGAAAAAAAAATCAAACATTCAACTTATCCGCATAAGTACTGACAACAGGAATTTCCCATTTTTCTCCCATAAGCACTTTGACGATTGCGATGAGGGAAACAATCAAGAGCACAATGTAGAAAAGTGAGCCAAATACCCAGCCGATAACCGGAATCAATGCAACAATCCATGCTGCAATCCAGACGAGAAGCATCACTAATCCCTGCTTTGCGTGGAAATGGACAAAATCATCATCTTTCTTAATTAAGAGCGGGATCAAGACAAGAATGCCAAGATAGGACAAAATCCCAAACACCATTTGTTCACTCGTTGGTTTATTCATGCAAACACCTCTTTGATGTTTTTTTGGTGTTCATTCTATATATAGTTTATGTTTTTGTCATAAATTTTTAAAACACAAAAACGCAAAGCTAATAAACTTCAACGCATCAAAACAATTCATGAAAACACAAAATCCATTCAAAGTCTATAAACAGTTGTTCCTGACACCAAAAACATTCTTTAAAGCAGCTGCAAAAGAAACAGACGCAGTCACCATCGCTGTTTTTGTCGGTCTTTTCCTCCTTGCTGGAAAAATCCTCGAATTTGCCGCATGGGTTCCGACACTTTCCATTCATACAGAAACAGCATATCTGCCGACAATGATGCTTTCAATTATGGGAAGTCTTGTCAGTCCATTGCTCACGCTTCTCGCAATTCTTGTCTTTGCCTGTTTTGTTCATTTGGCTGTTTCGTATTTTAAAAAAGGAACTTCTTTTTTCTCGACATGGAAAGTATTGATGTACGCATCTTTGATTCCTATTGTTTATACTGTTGCTTTAAGCATTGTCCAAACCATAAGCGAAGCAGTAAACCCCTGGCCAGCACAAAGTTTTCTTGCTGCAAATCCGGAATGGGGTGTGTATTCGCTGCTCATGTTCTCGCTTCTTTTCCTTGTTGGTGTTGTTATTCTCATCCACATAGTTTATACAGAAGTGATTGGCTTGAAAGAATATCATAA
>JACRKI010000129.1 GCA_016215305.1 Candidatus Woesearchaeota archaeon
TTCATAAAATATTCTAATTATAATTATCGTGGTGATTTTATGGAAAGCGTAGTAACCTACCCCTGCAAACGATGCAAAACTCATGTCGCGTTTCGCGACGTGCATTATTCAAACAACGGCAAAGACATGCTCTGCCAGAAATGCTATGATGTCACTGTCAAGAAACAGATCGTGACTGAAAAACCAAAAGACGTGCAGAAAACTATCTCTGGCAAAAATCTCAAGGAGAAATATGTCTGCGTCAAATGCCGCTACAATTTTATGTATGTTCCTTCTGAAGCGACATTGCGCTGTCCATTTTGCGGGCATACAGAAGTGCTGAAAGATGATTACACCGCGGAGAAATTATTGAAAGAAGCGACTGAATGGGAATAAGATGTTTTATCCCAATCTCGGAATCTTTGTTACTTTCTGGCAGATTATCTTATTCTCTGTCTTCTTGAATGTGATATCAAAGACATCAAATATTCCGCTGATTCCAAGTGTGATGTCACACTCATCAATTATTCCTTGTTTTGAAATGGCGATTAACACAGGAATTGTGCATGTCACTGATTCTCTGTTCGCTTTTCCTATAAATGTAATACTCGCTTTACTCTCTACGACTTCTGTTGCTTCTCTATACGCATAAAGAGTTTCATGTTTTCCTTCGAGAGAGATTCCAATTATTCTTGCAATTCCTTCTGGAATCACTGTTGTATCACAACCAGTATCAATCAACGCTGGAACTTCTATTGTTGTTGATTCTCCACGAATTGCTACAAGAATTCTCGGTCTGATAACCATAGTTCCATCATCCAGTTTCTCTTTTTTGAATTTGTAAAAAAGGGTCATGTGTTTTAGAGAATAGAGAGTTTATCTCGAACTTTTGTGATGAACGGTCTTTTGTTTGGAAATTTGGTTTTTGCTTCAAGAATTGCTTTTTCTGCTGTATCACTACTTGCAATTATTTTTTTGTCAATGATTGCAAGCCATTTGCCTGCATACTTACTCAAGTCTTCTTTCAAGAACCATTCATAATTTGCATAGCTGGTGATCATATTTTGTCATTGATATAAAGAAGTTTATAAATATTTTGTTAGAAAATTATTGACAGAAGCGACTGAGTCTGATTGATTTATTTTGCGTGCACTGCCAATTCAGGATGGTCAACCACACTATCTGTTTGTTCAAACCGTCCTTTTCTTCGTCCTTTTTCGTCGGCAATAAGCGCGATACCATAATCTGGCTTGCCAGAAATCCAATCTCTCACTGCTGTTGTTACATCAATCGTGTATTGAAAATGATTTCCTTCTGGAATACGCAAACGCGCTGTTCCCAGAATTGTCGGATTGTATGGTTCTGCTGATCCATAAAACGAATTCCACGTGACTGTACTTTGTTTCCACGGCAATACTATTTCATGCGCCTCCACCACAAGATCAAGACCGCATTTTGGAAAAGTCAAAACATAAGAAGAATGACAGGTTTGCCCTGCGGAGAATTGAAGCACTGCTTTTTCAACATCCATTCCTCTGAAATGTTCTGCGTTATACTGCACCAACGCAGTTTCAACACCATCTGCTGACGCGCCAAGATACAACGGCTGTCCGCCAAAATTCTGTTCAGGAGAAGCTTCCCGCAATCGCGCGTACTGCACTGGCTGCCAAACAGACATGATGGTGTCAACAGGTTTGTCAATAATTTCTGGCTTTTGTTCTGGAGAACATGCCGCAGCCAACGCGATGAGTGAAAGTTTTGTGTTCATGCACTATTGAATATGTTACATCTTTATATATCTTACTCCTCTTTAGTGGTATTGATAACTTTTTAATAGAGTAATCAATTTCTTTCCATCATGCACCTCAAATCAACTCCAGAAGATTTCATCGTGGAAGAAATCAATACACTCCATTTCAACCTAGAAGGTAAATTCTCCTATTATCAACTCAAAAAGCGGGATCTTGAATCTGGTTCCGCAATCCAGCAAATCGCGGACCGCTGGAAAATCAACCAGAAATACATCAACATCGCGGGCAACAAAGACAAAATTGCGGTGACGACGCAATTCATCTCGATCTCTCAAGGACCAGAACAAAATATGAAATCAGACAATCTAGAACTGACTTTTTTGGGCAAAGGAAAAGCTGCGCTGCAACTTGGACATTTGGAAGGAAATAAATTCACTATTGTTGTCCGCGAAATTACTTCTGAAGAGAGAAAGAATTTCTTGGAGCACATAAAAAATACAAAAAAAAAATCCTCAAAACTTCCTTCTTTTGTCAATTACTACGATGATCAGCGTTTTGGGAACAGCAGAAACAATCATCTCATTGGCAAACATCTCGTCAGAAAAGAATTCAAAGAAGCGTGCGTGTTGATTACCGCGACCACGCACTATCCGCAAGTGCTCGCAAAAGAACATCTTGACAAGCTTCCCACTGATTTTATTGGCGCGCTTCGCTGTTTGCCAAAGAAAGTGGTTTTAATGTATGTACACGCCTATCAAAGCTGGCTCTGGAATGAAACAGCGAAATTGCTCATCACAAAAGCTTCTAAAAAAATTCATACTGGCGAATACAGTGCAGGAACATTGCTCTATCCGCAAACCGCAGTAAAGAATGTGCGAATCCCTTTGATTGGGTTTGACATTGAGGACGCTGATCCTGTTATTGAAAAAATCCTTCAGGAAATGATGAAAAAAGAGCATATCACTTCCCGCGATTTTCTGCCGAAACAAATGCCTGAACTTTTGACTGCCGGCGGATCTCGTGATCTTTTGATTGATTGCAAGAACTTTGACTTCAAAGAATTGGATGCAGAAACAATTACTGTTTCGTTTCAATTAGGGAAAGGAAGTTACGCGACCATGGTGGTCAAGCAATTGTTTGGATAAAATTCTTGCATTCATTTTAATGAAAGTTCTTGTGCACACATAAGTCTCTTATTAAAATTCTCCATGAGCAAAGCGAATGTGAGAATTTTATAACAAAACATAAAAAGCAGCACTTTTTCTGATTCTTCATGGCAAAACCTTCGACAAATTGCGACATGTGCGGCAAAGCAGAACAACTGGTGAATGCACTCATTGAAGGCGTGGAAATGAAGGTCTGTCGAAATTGCGCCTCCTTTGGACAAATTCTTCAGGCGCCAAAAGCATTTGCTTCTCGAAATTCTTTTTTCAGACAAAAAGTACAAGAACCGCAAATTATTGAGCAGATTGTGGAGGAATACGCGCTCAAAA
>JACRKI010000131.1 GCA_016215305.1 Candidatus Woesearchaeota archaeon
ATACTGCGTTCTTTACTCCAAAAGGAATTGCGTATTTTCTCACAAACCAATTTCAGAAAGGGTTGGATGAAATAGAGCAGTAAAACTTGTGGCAACACTAAGCTTTGAACACGAACCAGAAAAAAAGATACTCGCACCAGCAACGCAGAACACACGCATTGACAAAGTCTAAACACGCACCAAGAAGGGCTTTGGCGAGGCATGCATTTCGAAATACTATAGAAGTTTATCTCCAGTGGACAAAGTTTACAATTAAAGTTCGATAGATAGTATTTCGTAATGCATTAAGAACCAGCAGTCTCTTGGATTAGTAGGTCGCTTTCGCATCATGTTATCGATATCTGACTGGTGGTTCTAAATGTAATTATTTGTTTGATACATTTTTTCAATGAAATCTTCTCATCCAAAGATTCATACAATAAATAATAATGACATGAAGATACCTAAAGCAGAGAGTTCTACCAAAGCTTATTTCAAAAGCAATGCTTTTGTAATCCATTGGAATTTAATTCCAATGTTTCTTAGTGCGTGATAATAGAACTATCGCGTGAGAATAGAAACAGCGAATCAAAGCAATAAAAGGAGAGCAATACTAAACTACACTGCAACTATCCTGCTTTGGTAACTGCAACAATCCCAACTTCTTTCAATTTCTTCTGAATTAACGGCGTATATCTGCTGTTCAAGCGAATCATGTCCTTGAAAATTTGTATTCCTTTTGCCTTTTCTCCTGTTTTCAGAAAACTCAACGCCAAGTTGTAGAGAATGTTTTCTCTGACCTGCTCAATAGGAATCGAAAGCTCAATCGTTCTTGTTGTTTTCTTGTCCATCGCATTCAGGAAAAATTTTATTGCGCGCGGATAGTCCCCGCGCTTTGCCCAAATAAGTCCCATGCCTAAATATGGCTCCAGAAGCTCTTTGTCCAAATCGTAGATTTTTTTGAAATAGTCAAACGCAGTCCTGAAATCATTTTTATGTAAATTGGTAATCGCCAAATCATGCAATGTCTTAATGTCTGTTGGATCGCTTTTTGCTTTCTCTTCCAAAAGCTTGTCGTATTTTTGTTTTTTCTCTTTCATTTTGTCCTCGCTTTTCAAATGCTGATAATGATGAATAGGAATGTCTGTTCTCAAAAATTTTAACCCTAATTTTTGCATGCTCTTGTCCAATGTTTCATGCACCGCGCCTTCGAATGTGAGACCGACATTGTTTTTGAACAAGCGCGTGATTAGTGTTGCATAATATCCTTTGCAGTCTTTCGCTTCTGCTTCATAGCGTTCATCCACTTCCTTGAATCGTGCGTTGGTTGTGTCGTTTGTATAATGCCGCTGTTCCATCACGACGACTGGAAACTGCGCTTCTTTCACAATTTGTCTGATGTAATCGTGATCCTTTTCCGCGATTGTTTCATCCGCATCCAGCCACAGAATCCAATCTCCTGCTGCTTTGCTGATCGAGAAATTTCTTGCGTCTGCGAAATTGTCTGTCCATGCGAAATCGAAAATCTTTGCGTTGAATTTTTTCGCGATCTCTTTTGTTTTATCTGTGCTTCCTGTGTCGATGAGGATGATTTCATTGACGAGGTCTTTGACTGATTCCAAACATTGCGCGAGCCATTGCTCTTCATCCTTGACAATCATGCAAAGTGAAATCGTTGGTTCGACTTCGGTGAGTTTTTTCTGGGAATCTTCTTTTTGTTTTGCCATGCGTGATGGAAAAAATTGATGAATTTAAAAAGATGACGGCTTCTTATCAGGTGTCTTATCATAGAACCTCTTTAGTTCCCGCATATATCTCGGAGATCTCAAACGCTTGAGAACTCTTACTTCAATCTGACGTATGCGCTCTCTTGTCAAGTAAAATTGTTGACCAATCTCTTCCAACGAATAGGACGTTGGCTGCCCTATACCATAGCGCATTCTCATTACTTTTTCTTCCTTTGGCTTCAGCTCGCTGAGAATCTCTTCTACTGCTTCTCGAAGCTCTTCAGATCCAATGCTTTCCAACGGAAGTAGTTCAGGATGATAATCCTCATCACTTGGAGGTCTATACAATTCACCAAAAAACACGTTTCCATCTTCCCCGACAGGAGTATCTAACGAGATTCTTTGATATAATTTTCTCTTCATCAAAAGCGTTCGCACCGCATCCGGATTCATATCAAATTCCGCCGCATACTCCACGGCAGCATCTTCATCGCTCATTTCTTGACCAGTTGTCTTTTCTAACTGCTTTTTAAAATAGATGATTCTGTTTAATATCTCTTTCTTATAAGTAGGAATTCTTATCATACCCCTTCCCGGATTATCTGTTTCATACCTGACAATAGACTGCCGAATCCACCATGTCGCATATGTGGAGAATTTGAATCCGCGAGTGTAATCAAATTTCATTGCCGCTCTCATAATCCCTTCATTTCCCTGCTGAATCAGATCAGACAACTCATGGCCTGTCCACAGATATTGTTTTGCAATAGTAACAGAAAGCCGTAAGTTCGCGCAAATTAATTCATCATATGCCTGCTTTTGCGTCCAACTCACTGTTCTATACGCGCGCCCTAATGCTTTTTCCGCTTCTTGATTTGCCTGAAGATATTCCTGCGCCGCAGCAGGCAGCGCAAGAACTGGCTCAGTTTTTCTTTCTTTGACTTTTTCTCCTGCCGCGAGATTTCTCCTTCGAATTCTCTCTGTTTCTTTTTGTCTCTCCAAATTACTCCATTCTAAAACCCACGTTGGTTTATGATATAAGAGAGGCGGCTTTCCATTTGGCGGCTGCTGCCTGAGCCGTTCATTCACCACATCAACAAAATATGATCCTATCAATACTTCATACTGCTCTACTAAGAATGTGTCATTCATAATTGCCTGTACTTTCGCGACACGATCATCAAGAGACAATGCCTCTGTTTCCAAATCCCGTTCTATTCTTCTCGCTAAAGGATCGCTTCTTCTTGCGGCATCTTTTAAATAAAATTCAGCAACGCGATATGTTTCCGCAGTCACCAAGACTTCGACATAATTTCCTTCATGAATCGCTTTCCCCAACTGCTGCTCTTCTTCACGAGTAATCAGCAGATGTCTTCGCACATCATGATCATATCGGTGCAAAACTGGACCATGCGGAGGAAACACCGCTGTTTTAGGTTGATACATTTTTCTCAACAGAAACAAATACTTGTTGCTTTATAAAAATACTGACGCATTTACATGGGAACTCGGCGAAAGCCCCGCACTTCAGTGCGGGGATGAAGCCGCTAGTTCACATGTCTGATAATCCCGACGGCAAAGCCCACGCTTTCAAACGTGGGATACGCCGTCTGGGATTATCTTTACTTCGTTCACCGCCACTTCACCATAATCTCATCAGTTCTCAAATATGGTTCTATGATCGCTTTTTCTATTTCCAAAACAATGCCCGCGTCAAACTGCAATTTGCCCAGCCACGCGATCATCGCGCCATTATCGACAAGAAATTGATTTTCCGGCACGAAAGATTTTGCGCCGCGTTCTTTGCACATTATTTTGACCATCTCCTGCAATCGCTTGTTGCACGCGACACCGCCGCCCAAAAGCACTTCTTTTTTTCCAGTGTGCGCAAGCGCGCGTTCCGTGACTTCGACGAGCATACTGAAAACAGTTTCCTGGCCGCTGTAACACAAATCTTCTTTCGAGAACATTTGTGAATTCCATTTTGTCTGGATGTTTGTGAGAATTCCGCCGAAAGAAACGTCCATTCCTTTGACCACATAGGGAAGCTCGATATATTTTTTGTATTTTTTCCCACTCTTTGCAAGCTGTTCAATTTTTGGACCGCCTGGAAATCCAATGCCTAACGCTCTTGCAAAAGTATCAAGAAAGTTTCCAACGCCAATGTCTAATGTCTCTCCAAATATTCTATACTTTCCTGCTTCATAAGCGATTACTTGCGTGTTTGCTCCTGAAGCGTATAAGAGAATTGGATCTTTTGCTTTTGTCAGAAGTCTTCCAATTTCCAGATGCGCAATGCAATGGTTCACACCGACAAGCGGTTTGTTTAATGAGACTGCAAGTGATCGTGCAAACATTGCGCCGATTCTGAGCGTGTGTCCAAGTCCAGGACTTTGCGAGAACGCAATCACGTCAATATTTTCTTTTTTTATTTTTGCTTCTTTCAGTGCTTTTTCAAAGACAACATCGCAGACTTCAACATGATGGTCAGCGACTTTCGCAGGAATGATGCCTTCTTTTTCTGTGGTGTACAAATCTTTGACATTCGCGAGAACACTATTCTTTTTTCCAACAGATTTGATTATTCCAATGCCAAAGGTGTGCGCTGTTGATTCAATGCCGAGGATGATCATGTTTGCAACGAAGCAGGAATGATTTATAAAATTTTGTGAGGATAAGCTGCTTCGCAATTCTGGAAAAAGAATTAACTTTAAAAAATCCAAAAATCTCTGAAAAATATGACAACTCCAGAAGGACACGCGACACTGGAAGAAGCAGTGCGGCGCGTTGTCATTCCTCTGAAAACAGGGAACTCTGTTGCGGACGCGATTACGCGGTCACAATTTCTCAATTGGTATGATCACGAAAATCCCCTTGGCGTTCTTCCCATAGGAGATGACTTGATTGAGTTTAAGCCATTTAGCAGCAGCGAATACAGCATAACCTTTCTTCCTGAAGAAACTCCTGGAAATGGAAGAGAGACAAATCCTTCTTTTTATATCCGTGAAGGAAAGCAGCAGAGATATTTCAGTGATGAACTCGGCAAAGAGCTTGCGGGAAAAACAGTCTATGTTGTCGCGACGCCAAGCACAAACCCACACTGGCAGCCTGACCAAGTATGCTTTAGAATGCAAATTGCCGCAAGAACCGCGAAACATCTCGGCGCAAGAAAAATGTACGCTGTCTTTTCTGAATTTCCTTTCGCGAGACAGGATAGAGGAATTGGATTATACAACAGGGAAAAAGATGGCTCGGTAGAAGCAGACAAGAAAAAGCACGCAGGACAAACAGATTATGTCAGCACTGTCCTGCTTGCACTCATGGTCAGCGGTTGTGATGGTGTGATCACCATCCATCATCATTCAGGACATATCGACAAAGCTGTTCAGGATTGCCTGGGAATCTTAGGAAGAAAAAGAGATGAACAATATATGTTTAATCTTGATCCCGTTCCAATACTCGCGCGCTATTTGCAAACAACAGACATTTTAAGTGACAACGAAAAGAGGAATAATGGAGACGGTCTTTTGTTTATCGCGCCTGATGATGGCGCAGTGGACTTTGTAGAAAGAATAAAAGAAATGAGTGGATATAGAAATGCTGGGCTGGGGCACATCGACAAGAAGCGAGCAACTGCAAATGATCCAGCTGCACTGAAGGGGATGCTGCAACTTCATGACGGAAGAATAGAAGATTATGCAGGAAGAACAGCAATTGTTCCTGATGACATGATTGATACCTTTGGAACAATGAACATGGCAATCAACAAGCTCCCTGGAGAAATTAGGAGAGTGGTCATGTACGCGACCCATGGCATATTCGCCGGACGCGCCGAAGATTTAATGAGAAGACATAGACGAGTAAGTGATGTGATTGTTGTAGAGACGCGGCCATCACGGCTTTACAATTTAGCTGCAGGAGCGAAACGCAAGCTGACCATGCTGGGCGCAACAGAATATGTCGCGCATGCGTTAGCGCACTGCGTTGAGAGAGGAATCAGACCGCAAGAATTTTACGCAAAACAGTTCGCGGAAAATCCAGCTTTTTTTGACAGACTTTTCCGTGAAACACGATTTCCGCAGCATTATACAAGGAAGTAGGATTCTTCCATCAAGAAGCATATACTTATTTCTTCTTTCATTTCTTCTTTCTGCGTTTTTTCTGATCCGCTTTCATTACCCCAGTATTATCAGCCCGCATCACCACAAAATAATAAATGATGGAAGGAATAATTCCCAGCAAAATAATCAGCAATAACCACAGCAATCGTTCATTGTCATTGTCAAATCTTCTTCTCACTGCATCAATAATAGTCCATATCCAAAAGATAATTGCAAGAATGACAAGCGCGATAAAAAAGAACATAAAGAATATCATAAAACCGCCAAATGCGAATCCTGCGTCCATCATGAAGGATTGTGATATGTTTTTGTATTTAATGGTATCTTTTTTTGAGAATTTTGAGAAAAATAACTCAACGAAAATTCAGAAAGTAATTTTTTCAAAATTCTCAACTGAAATCTTTATAAATCCAGAATAATCTCCCTTTATCATGGCAAGACAAGTACCTTTAGGATTAATCGGTGCAGGACTGGTCGTCACGATCATTGTTCTTACTGCACTGCTGTTGACTGTTGACTACTACACCTCTGGCGCAAGCACATACACTGCTCCAGCACAAACATCCAGCACTGGATATGCAACATCTGCATCCCATTCAAACGCAGGATATAATTTCAATCCATATCCTGCGCCAATCACCCAATCGCAGACATTCACGATTGGCGGCGAAGATGACGATGATAATTCTGACAAAGAAGATGATTCCTCTGATAAGAATGAATTAACTGACTCAGAAAAACAAACACTTGAAGCTGCGCGAGAATCGTTTCGCGACATAGAAAATGATCTCGATGATCTTCGCGATGAACTTGGAGACATTGACGATGACGTTGATGACGCAGAAGATGAAAGCGATCTTGATGACGCATCCGATGATCTTGACAATCTGCAGGATGACGCGCAATATCTTCGAACAAGAATCAGCACATGGGAAAATGAAGTGCGGGAAATTTCTGCACCGCAAGCACAGCTTCTTCAAAACGGATTTGACATGCTCCGCGAAGACGTCAATGACCTTCTCGATGACATCAACAATCTCGAAGACGACATTGATGACGCAGAAGATGATTTTGACGATGAAGAATAAAAAATCCCAATCAGAGCAAGCTCCGAGGTATTTACTTGACGAGGGATTTTTTATTCTCAAACGGCTGATCCAAAAGAATTGCCTGATAGCGAAGAACATCCACGACATATCCTTTTACTCTTTCTGCGACATTATGACACCTTGCCAGATTCTTCGAAGTAAACAATTTATGTTTTACTTTACATACCAAACGAGGAGTAATTCTATCAGCAACCTCTTCCCACGTCACATCGCCATCTGTTAATCCCTCTTTTTCTGTCTGCCTGATCGCCGCGTCTATGATTCCCTCTCCTGCGTTATACGCCGCAATCGCAAACGTATCTTCATCAGGAGCATACTCCAAATATCGCCGCGTCAGCACATCAAGATATACTGCGCCTGCCCGCAGTTCTTTTCCTGCATCTGGACGATCATCTTTGCTAACACAATATTGCTTGTTCCCTTTCTTATCACATAACCCATATCCATACGCGGTTTGTCCTTCAAACTGAAGAATTCCAACAGCAGCAGTTCCAATTCCCGCGTCTGCTTTCCCCATTGACTCAACACCACTCATTACAGTGAGCAATACAGAAGATACCATTGTTCCCTGAACTGCGGCACTTAGCTGCGCATCATAATCTTCCCCTATTTTCAGAAGCTTGCGTTTTGTTATTGCCAGCTCTGCATCGCTTTCTGTAAAACCAACATAATCAGTACAAAATTTATCCCACCCGCCTTCTGAAAGGCATCCACGATTTGCCCGAATAGAATCTAAAAGATTTGTATCCAAATAACATAACGGATTTACTCTGCTCCCGGACATCAGCGCATCAGCCTCTACTTCTCTTCTGATTCGCGGAGAAATATTTTCGTTGCTTACTTCAAAATGAAGATGCGGATCATATTGCTTTCTTCCTTCCGGACCTCTTCTCCCCACAAGTCCAAGAATTGTTTCTCCTGCAGCCACTTTCTCTCCTTCATGAACATATATTGTATCCATATGAAGATAATTCGTACTGAGATCATTGCCATGATACACTCGCACTCTTCCCCACTTCTTTGCATCAACTTCTGCCACAATTCCATTTCCCACTGCATAGACTGGACTTCCAAATTTTGCATGAACGTCTATTCCCGGATGATGCACTGTTCCTTTTCCATGCGCAACTCCATTTCCCCTATACCCAAAACAAGAACTCACTTCAATATCTGAAACTGAAAGCGGGGAGCGCGTAAACGGTGGAACTGCCGTATATGAGATAAAAACTTTTTCTGCTTTTTGTGATGGAGGTATTCGCACATGTTCAACAAATTCTTCTGAATTTATTGGAGCAGCCTCTTCTGCGTTTTGTTTTGACTCTTCATCAGTATTGAAATCATACCCTGCAATGGATTGAAAAGAAAATGCTCCCCCTGCCAACGCCAGATTTGCAGCTCTGCTGAATTTTGCAAGCTTTACTAATTTCAATCCCACATATCCCGCAACTGCGCCGCCAACAGCATACGCTGCCTGCTCTGCATCTACTGTCGCGAGCACTGCGCTTGTATAGGTCAATCCACACACGCTTGCCGCGGCAGCTCCTGCAATAATTCCTTTCTTAATTTTATCTCCCAACGGTTCATACTCTTCTGTGAATCGTTCTGCCAACGCTTCAAGCGTGACAAGTGTTGCCGCTACGGGAATCGCAACTGCCGCGTCCGCGGCGAAAGATTGCGCTGCTGTCCACTGCTCTGCTGCACCTGCCGCTGCTGCCGCGCCAATTCCATAAGGAATATTCTTTATCGTTCCCACGAGCACTTCTTCATACCATGGAACTATTCTTCGCACTTTTTTTTCGAGATCTTTTTTGGTCATTTTTATTTCTTCCACTGCCCAAACTCTTGATATATTCCTGCTGTTGCGTGCGTCTGACGCCAGCCACCCGCATTCGTAATTCCTAATTGATCTAATTCGTTTAGTCTTCTCTCAAAAACATCTGGAGTTTGTAAATACGCAATTCTATCTGCAGTGACTACTCGCAATTCACCATTATCTATTTTTGAACTTCTGGCGTTATCTATATACTTGTTATTATGATGCGCGCTGATTGTTCCCACTGGTGAACCGCCAGTTGTCCAGACATACCCATAGAACGGCATGAGCATGACTACTTTTTCCGCAGGAGCGTGTTTTACCGCATACCTCACAATGTCATCTATTTTATCTTCCGGAAGCACCGGACTTGCGCCGCGTCTTCCTCTGTGGAAATCATACGCCATCAGATGCAGCCAATCCGCATATCTCGCGATTCCTTCATAATCATATAATCCATGATGCCTGTATCCATGCTCTGCGCTTCCTTCAAATCTGGGACTCATCGCAACCGCGATTTCATATTTTCCCGCGGGCAGTTCTTGACGCAACCTTCGCAAAAATTCAACAAGATCACCGCTTCTTTCTGAACCCATTGAAATAGTTTCCAAATCAACTGCGACTCCCGCATATTTTTCTTCTTTTACATGATCTCCAATTAATCTTGCAGCAGTGGACGGATTATCCAAAACCCTGTCTACTAAACTATTGTTAAAAGCGCTCACCATCGGAAGCACTTTGATCCCATATTGTGTTGCGTCTGCTTTTACTTTGTCTTCCACTTTCTCTGAGCATCGCTGTTTTAATTTGAGAACACTTGTCGGACTCTTTTGAAACTCCCACAAATGCGGATGCCAATAATCCGCAACTGCAAGGGTTTCTTTTTGCATCTTATTACTTCCCAACGCTTGATTGTAAATGAACACGTGTTTTTTTCCGCCGCTATTCACTCTTGCGATAGGAGGAGTTGGCTCTTCAATTGTTTCTTCTGGAGCGAAGGTGAATCTGTAATCTTTTGCCGCTCCTTCTCCCCACCACTTTCTGTCAACTTCTTTTCCATCTGCAAGAATTTCCACTAAGAATTTGTAGGTTTTCGCAGAAGGAGCATCTCCCCGCGGGTTAATTGTCGCAGCACCCTCTTCATACGCGCTTGCCAAAGATGCATCATATTCAAAAATTCCAGAGATTAATCCTACTCCTGTATTTTCAACGTGAAGATCACTTCGCTCACCAAGAGATATTAAGTTATGATAAAAGAACCAGGAATCTTCTTTAGGAACTTCTCCATTCGTCGTGTCAAACATATAATACCGAACTGTCAAATCTTTTCCCGCATACTGTTTTGCATTTTCTACTTGGATATCAAGCGTGATCATGTTTCCATCTTCTACGATGATTTCTCCATGATTAATTGCTCTTTCTCCATTCGCTTTGATTCCTATCTGAAGATGTTTCTCCTGTTTTGGAGAACATCCTTCACATTTTGGAAATTCAATATCTTGGGAATGCCAATCAGATTCTTTATACGCATCTACAGCTGTCTCTACTCCTTGATATGCCGCATACGTTAATCCAAGCGCAGTCATTACTGTTCGAGCGCTTCGTTTGAAAACTCGCGTAGGTCTTTTATCTGATTTTCTGATTTCTGTTTTGTTGCAAAGATATTGTATGATTTCTAGTGCAGCATACGTGCCGCCGAACACCATAGCATATTCTGGAATTGATGAAACAGCGTCTGCCCAAAATTCTTGAGAATAAACAGAATCATCCATATGCAAAAGCTTGTGCAACGCGCCCACTGCCGCGAATCCCACCCCAACATAGACTGCTGCATACGCTTTTCTCGCGTCGTCTTCAGAGCGCTTTTTCAAAGATGTATAGATTTTGTCTGCAACTTTTGGAATGACAAGTGACGCCGCAACAGTTCCCCCAACTGCTGCTGCTCCTAAAAGAAGAGAAGTATCCAAAACATCTGACGCGATTTCTGCTCCTGCGAGCACTGAAGCGCTTCCTAAAACAATGTTATCAATAGATTTTCTATGTTTCTGGTAGAATTCTGGAAGCTTTACTTCCTGCGCGGAAAGTCGATTGTATGCTCTTGTTGTAACAGAACGGACATGCTTCTTCCATGCTGCTTTTGAGCTTTTGAGTATTGCTTCTAGTTTTGACATTTTCATCACTGCTTAGTAACTTCTATTTAAGAGGTAAAAGGGCTTTTGTTTATAAAGATTTCTGCACTTTTGCTTCTATTTAATAAGGACAATACACCCGCCAGAAACAGTCCTCAATTCAACTTGACATCCAATACATCCTTTATTTTTTTCAGCGCGTCCCGCAAATCATTAAACTCCGGATCCTCTGCAACAGGAACCTTGATCTTAATTAAAACATTTTCTTTTTTGTTTTTGGTGTGAATCGAAATAATGTTGATTTTCTGCGCCGCCATCAGATTCATAATATCCGCGAGAATGCCCACACGATCGCTGACAACAACCAGCAGCGTCGCATGCTGGCTCGTTTCCTCCTGCGTCCAGGAAACAGGAACTTCTTTTGTGCTATCGAGTGCATGCAGATTCGGGCATTCTTTTTTATGAATCGTAATCTTCTTGTCTTTCATGACAAAGCCGCGAATTTGATCTCCCTGTTTTGGCGAACAGCATTTCGATAATTTGACTGGAGAACTTTTTCCTTTGACATGAATATGCTTGACAATCGCCGCTTCGCTCGGTTCTTCCTGCCGCATTCCTTTTTTTGGATCATCTTTGGAAAAGATGTTGAGCGCTCCGCGGATTTTAGACCGCGCTTTCTGCGTGACGACGAATTTCAGCCATTCTCTTGACGGCACTGCATTTTTTCTCGTGACAATTTCAATGATGTCTCCTGACTTCAAATGGGTGTCAAGCGACGCAATCTTTCCATTAATTTTTGCCTGAATACAATGATCGCCAATATTGCTGTGCACCATATACGCGAAATCCACAGGCGTTGCTTTTACCGGCAGTGAAATCGGATCTCCTTTCGGCGTGAAAACAACAATCTCATCCTGAAACAAATCAACCTTCAACGTTTCCACAAAATCTTTCGCGTCCTCTGACTGCATTTTCCAGTCGAGAATCTGCTTGAGCCAGGTGATTCGCTTGTCAAAAATCTTGTCCCGCTCATTGCCTGTATACCGCCAATGCGCGGCAATGCCTTCTTCTGCCTCATTGTGCATCTGCTCTGTGCGAATCTGCACTTCAATGATTTTTCCATAACTGCTCAGAACTGTGGTGTGCAGACTTTGATACCCATTTGCCTTCGGAACAGAAATGTAATCCTTGAAGCGATGCGGCATCGGCTTCCACAAATCATGCACAACCCCAAGCGCGGCATAACATTCCGGAATTGATTTTGTCACGACACGCACCGCGAACAAATCATAAACCTCATCAAAATCCAATTTCTTTTTTTCCATCTTTTTATA
>JACRKI010000130.1 GCA_016215305.1 Candidatus Woesearchaeota archaeon
AGTAAGACATTCAGAATGGACGCGAACAAGAACAGGATGCAGTTCAGAAACAGTGCCTTTGATGAGCGCAAGATGCACGAGATGCGTTTGTGTATCTTCATAGGGGATAAGGGTAAAATCGCCAAAAGAACTGGGAAGATGAATTGCGTCATGTCGAATGAAAGAAAGAATAGGAGAAATTTGTGAAACACTTTTTTTATTTTCTGGAATTTTATTTTTTTCTGATTCCAAACGATAGGAAATAAGTTCTGCGATCGAAAGAACAGGAATCGAATGTTCCTCCGCAAACGCAGCAAGCGCGCTGCCGCGCATCATAGTTCCATCTCGATGCATGAGTTCAGCAAGCACTGCCACAGGAGGAACGTCAGAAATTCTGCAAAGATCAATCGCAGCTTCAGTATGTCCTGCACGAGAAAGAACACCATTTGATTGGCTGCGAAGCGGAAAAACATGTCCAGGTTGAACAAGATCTGTTGGTTTTGTGAGAGAAGATGCAAGCGCGTGAATGGCAAGCAGTCGATCTGCTGCGCTCACGCCAGTATGCGCGTTTTTTGCGTCTACAGAAACAGTAAATGCGCAGCCATATTTGGAGGTGTTTTGCGGAACCATCAGGGGAAGATGAAGCGCGTCTAGACGTTCAGGAAGACAAGGAACACAAATAATGCCAGAGGTATGCTGAAGCATAAACGCAACATTCTTTTCTGTCATGAATTCCGCCGCATAAATCAAATCCCCTTCATTCTCTCTGTTTTCATCGTCAACGATAATGATTGGTTTCCCTGATTTGAAAGAGATAATTGCTGTGTCTATTTTTTGTTTTGTTTCTGAGATCTCCTTTGATTTGTTTTCCATTTTTACCATTTATTTACTCTTTGATTAGCTAAGCAAAGCACCACAGGAACTTGCACAATACACGAACCTGCATCGTTTGGGTATCTTTATGTAATCATATTTTAAATTAAAAAAAATAAAAAATATTGTGGTCAAGTGGCGTTGCTTGGCGACTCAAAGCAGTAAGTTCATGAAAAGCAAACTATCTTCATACTATTTTTTCTGATCAAGAGTGCGAAAAGTAGTAACCAATTCCGCAATCGCGTCAATTCCGTGTTTCGCGTAACTTTCGTATCGCTCGATTGCCTGTTGTTTGGAAACATTGTGGCCAATGACGCTGAGCGCGACTGGCTTCTCAAATTCCACGCTGAGATCTGCGCAAAGCCGAGCGTGATTCTCTGCAATGTGCGCGTCATGCGCTGTTCCCCCGCTGAGAACAACACCTAAAGTAACAACGCCGTCAATATTATTTTTCTGAAGCAATTTTTTGACAGCAAACGGCATGTCAAAAACACCAGGAACATGAACAACAGAAACCACAGAAACATTTTTTTCCTGTGCACGAGTTTCTGCGATGCGAAGCATTTCAGTTGTTATTTCTTTATTAAAGTCTGCAACAACAATTGCAATGGAAATTTTATTTTCAGTTCTCATTTCATTCACCTATATTGACTTATTCTTCACTTATGTTTACGTTAAAATTCTTCATGAGATTGCAAAGCAATCGAATGAAAGAATTTTATTCACTCCAAACTTCCAACGTGCGCTTTGCCCTGCCGCAATCCTTTTCCTGCAAGAGGAGTTAATGCTGTTCTTCCTTTCAAAAGCGCGAGTGCGTTGTGCGTATGTTTGTACGCGCGGTCATGTGCAAGCGCAACAAGTTTTTTTGGATCTGCTTCTTCATCAAAATGCACAAACACCTCAAGAATGTGTTTTGTGGTCATGAGCATTGCGTGCTGCATCCCAATCGAAGCTTCATGGCTGCACTGTTTGTCAATGGGCATTGGTCCTGGCATGCCGAGAGCAATTGCGATGTCGCATTTGTTGTTAGTCAATAAGGATTTGCACGCGACAGGAAGGTCTTTAATGCCTGGCACTGTGTAGCGGACAATTTCAATTTTGAGAGTTGGATCTTGCTTTTTTGCGTCTGCAAATGCCTGTTCAACTGCTTTGTACATATCAAATCGCGCAAACGTCGTGTCTGCGACGCCGATTTTCCAGGTAATATTTATTGTCATTGTTTTTCCTCTGAAATAGTTTTTCTCTTGCTCTATCTTCTTTAAATCGCCTAGCATCGCAACACACGAACCGAAAACTCTTGACTCGAACCAGCAACACTCATGTATCTTTAGATATTTTTTATTTATTTTTTAATAATTAATAATGACATAAATATACCAAACGATGTTGGTGCGTGTATCCACGTTGTCGGTTCGTGTGATCTTCTTTTGCTAGTTCGTGTATTAGTAAAATAAA
>JACRKI010000132.1 GCA_016215305.1 Candidatus Woesearchaeota archaeon
GTCAAGTACGAAAAATGCTTGAAGCGGACGGGAATAAAGTTGTTGCGTTGGAGCGCATTGCGATAGGCAATTTACAATAAGGAAATTTGAAACAAGGTGAATGGAAAGAATATAGTGAAGATGATGTTAAAGAGAAGATTTTTCAATAGTTTTATTTACAGTCTGGTGCGTGCTCAACAAGCAAGAAAAACAGCGAGGAAGCATTCACTCCTTTTGAACACACTTGAGTTTGATCGAAAGTGTTTTCATGGAGATGAAGCGAGAGAAGAGTTTCTTCTTCTCCTTCTCTTTTATTTATTTTTGATTGTTTGAAAAAAATAGAAAAAATTTCGAGCTATCGATGAAAAATTGATTTTTGCAAAGTTCTCTAAAACAATTCTCTCGCCTTTGACTTCCATAAATTAAACGCGATCATCTGATAATCAATGCTGTTGTAATCTTCTTCTGCTTTTTTCATATCAGGCACTGCGGGACATTCCATTTTTTCTTTCGGCGCGTCTGGAAGATCTGTTTCCCTTCCTTCAATATTGAGCATGTGGTTAAAACTCACTGGCTGGAGAATAAATTCTGGTTCAGCTGATTTTTTCTGCTGCTTTGGTGCCGGCATCTGTTCCAGAGGAGATTCCTGCTCTCGTTTCTTCTGATTGCCTTGTTTTTCCTGTTCAACATACTTGTCCAGAGATATATCTATAGTAGTCATACTAAAAATAGATTCTATTCTTGCATTATAAATGTATTTCTTATGAGAACCTTAAAAATTATATATTCTTAACTGGAGTTGTGCAGTTTTTGCGGAATCGAAAAAAGAAGTAGAAGTAGTTGCATGAATAGTCAGAAAATATATTCTCTTTTGTGATCCTGAACGGATCACGAACACTCCTGTGCCTCGCACAAAGTCTCGGCACAGGAGTGTTCCTTGAAGAATGCTCCGAGCGTTAAAGATAATCTCGACTTCATCGAGATTATCAAACATGTGAAATGCATAATTTCACATGTAAGCGAGGAGCATTGTCAAGAACAAAGAGGGAAGCAAATACGCTGATGCGACTGATTCTTAGGAGCATCAGCGTATTTGTCGTTTTATTGTTTGATAATTTTTGAATTCATCTAGCGTATCAAAAAGAATATACCAAGACCAATTATAGAGAATTTTGAAAAAATCACTTTCTGAGATACAGCAGGTGATTTTTTCTCAAAATTCTCAACAGAACCGCTTTGAATTCGCGCAAAAATTGAATTATTCAAAGCTCTCTATAGCAATAACCAAAATCTGCACAACTCTAGATAGCAAAAAAATACGATTCCACAACCACTCAGGAACGAAAAAAACGCTTTTTCTCGTCGACAAAACATTTAAATAGTTGGAAGAATCCAAAAAAGAGATAGAGAGTTCAAAAAGAGGCAATAGTGATGACCAAAAAATCAATTCTTTTATTTCTACTTGTTCTCAGCATCCTTCTCTTCACTTCTGCGTGCGGCAGCAAATTTACCACTCTCATTGAAGATCTTTCTGTCGCAAGCCCTACGACATTTGTCCCAACGAGTGATCCTTCTCAAGTGGGAAATTCTTATGTTAAAGTTTCCGGACAGATAAATGAAACCAATGTCAGTGTGGAAACCTCTCCACGTCAGCAGGAAATGTCTTCTGGAAATGAAATCTCTGAAGAATCAGGCCTTGAAAAGAAAGTCTATCGCGAAGGAGACATTATTGCATTTGATCCTATTGGCGTTGATCCGGATGGGGATATTATTACCTATACCTATAGCAGACCTTTGAACTCTTCTGGTCAATGGCAAACAGAAATCGGCGACGCAGGAACATATCAAATCACGATTACCGCGTCTGATGGTAAGACAGAAGTGCAAAAGAAAGTGATCCTTCTTATTCTCTCTTCAAACAGAGCGCCAAGCATTGATAATCTTGAAGATTTGACTGTTGCAGAAGGAGATATTATTGCGCTGCATCCGAAAGTTTTTGATTATAACGGAGACACTGTTGAAATTCAGTACAGCAAGCCTTTTAACAATGAAGGACAGTGGCAAACAACATACGATGACGCAGGAACCTATCTCGCAAAAGTTACAGTGAGTGATAGTGTTACTTCTGTTGAAAAACAGATTACTATTATCGTGACAAACACTGACCGTGCGCCTGTTCTCGATGACATTGCTTCCATTACTGCTGTTACAGGAGATACTGTTCAGATTACTCCGCACGCAGTTGATCAAGACCATGATGAAATTGCCTACGCGTTCAGCGATCCATTTGACGCTGCAGGGAAATGGCAGACAGCAGAAGCAGACGTAGGAACATACACTGCAACAGTGACTGCAACAGACGGCGCGCTTTTTGACAAAAAAACAGTCGCGGTTGTTATCAATCACAAAAATCAGGCGCCAGTCATCAGCGTCAGCACTGTTCGCGGCCAGGAAACTGAAAAGATTATTCTCGCTCCAACTATTGTTGATCCTGAAGGAGATTCATACACGGTAACATATAATGCGCCGTTTGCGGCAGATGGAACTTGGCAGACAGGATACACTGACGCTGGAAATTATGATGTGACGATTACCGCGACTGACAGCAATGGCGCGGTGAGCACCGCGACTGTCCGCGTTGAAGTTCTTGATAAAAA
>JACRKI010000133.1 GCA_016215305.1 Candidatus Woesearchaeota archaeon
GCTGCATAGAATCCAGGAATATTTGTTTGCGCGTTTCTGTCAATGATAATTTCTCCTTTTTTGTTCAAAACAACGCCAACTTTGTGCGCGAGATCGCTGAGCGCGATGTGTCCAATTTCAACGAATACTGCGTCAAGTACAAATTCTTTTTTGCCTTTGTATGGCTTATCCAAAACAACACCAGTAATATATTTCTGTCCTTTCACTTCGACAACGTTTGTATTGTTCAAAATCTCGATTTTGCCTTCTTTGATTTTCTTTTCAATGCGCGTCATGTTGACAGGTTCTGGATGAATGTGCTCTCCTCGATAAATAATGTAAACTTTTTTCCCCCATTGAGTCAGAAGCAATGCTTCTTTTGCAGCAGAATCACTTCCTCCCACAACGCCGATTATTTTGTCTTTGTAAAATGCGCCGTCGCATAATGCGCAGGTATGCACTCCTTTGCCAAAATACGAATCTTCGCCGGGAACGCCAAGTTTTCGTGGTTTTGTGCCTGTTGCGAGAAGCACTGTTTTTGATTTGAATGTGGTTCCATTTTTGAGAGTGACAGAAAACGTTTTCTTTTTTTCATCGCGGCCAATGTCAGAAACAAAACCATCTTCGACATCAATGGCATATTCCTTTGCATGCTCTTCAATGTTTTGCGCAAGTTCAGGTCCTGTTAATTTTTTGAAGCCGGGGTAATTTTCAACATCATCAGTGAGCATGATTGTGCCGCCGGGAAGATCGCCGACAATAAGTGTCTTCAATTGCATTCTTCCTGCGTACATTGCAGCGCCCCAGCCAGAAACGCCAGTGCCGATAATAATGAGATCATACAATTGTTTTGGGTTTCCTTTGCCAACCATGGAAGTGTTAGAGAATGGTTTGTTTATATATTTTTTCGCAGGAAATTATTGAGAAGCCCTTTTCTGTAAATTTCTATCGCCGGCATATTGTCAGCGAATAAACACAGCTTTTTATACCTGTTTCCCCTCTGTCTCATTAAGGTGAGACAATGACAGAAGCAACAATTAAGAAATGGGGAAATTCACTCGCAATTGTGATCCCTAAAGAGGTTGTAGACCAGCAGCATCTTAAAGCAAATGAAAAGGTTGGGCTTTCTATTTTCAAGATGGCGGATATTCGTCATGTATTTGGAACATTGCCTCGAAAAATGAGTGGGCAGAAAATGAAAGATATGGCAAGAGAGGGATGGCAATGAATGGCTTTTTTTTGACACCTATGCGATGTTTGAGAATTTGCCAAATGTGAAGTATGTAAAATAAAGACTAATTACAAACAAACATTTTTATAGCTGCATTCTCTTTCATTTCTAATGCAAACCAAATTTCTCATTGCAGGGATTATTTTTTTCCTTCTTTTGACAGGAGCTGGAATTTTGGTGTATATGGATTTGCATGAGAAAACAGCTGGCGCGGCGAAGAATCCAAAAGAAACATCCTCGTCATCAAAATCCAGTTCATCTGGTTCGTCAGGTTCATCAACCTCTGGCAGTGGAAGAAACGTCCATGCAGGAGAGGAATTTCCTCCCATCTATGTCTCTATCGTGACGCATATTGAAGAGCCGCCTGGAAATCCGGATTATGTCAATAGTGAGGAGACTTTTTGGAAAGACAGGAATGGGCTTGTTTCTTTTGCGGATATGCTTGCGGAAGAGAACGTGAAATATAATTTTGAGTCAGACTGGAATCTTCTTCTTGCGGCAACTAAATATGATACAGAAACTGATTCCACAAATGGCAAAAACTTTTTGAGGTATCTTAAAGAAGATCTTTCTTTTGAAGTTGATCCGCATGCGCATGAGAAGAAATATAATTACGCGGATGTTGCGTATCTCATAAAACAGTTGGGAGTAACGCCTTCTTTTATTGCAGGAGGATTTATTGCGTCGCCCGCAGAAGACGCGAAAGTGGAATATTTCCAGAACACGCTGCAGGGAATACGATATCCTTCGTATTCATGGAAAGCGGAGATTCTTTGGGGAGGAGGAACAGGAGGCCATGAAAATGAAGAGTCCTTCTGGGTTTCCGGAATATGGAAGCCAAAAGATAATGAAAATTTCCTTGTGGATGATCCACGTGCTCCGCTGCCTGAAATAGGAAATTACGGGAATAACTGGGATGGGCTTGATGAACTTCTTGAGCTTCAGAAAGAAGGAAAGCTCACTCAGGGAAAAATCTATACAATCGCGATCTTCACCACTCGCAATGATTTCAGCGCCGCGAAGATCAATGAATTCAAAGACAAGATAGAGAGCCATAAAACAGATACTGACGCAGGAAGAATAAAGTGGGTTGGTCTTCAGGAGCTCTATGATCTCTGGCTGAATGAATACAACGCAGAATCCAATCAATTATTTTATACAGATGTTCATCCCACAACATCAACATCCACGACAGCAGCTTCAGCTTCTACAACTTCCGGCACCAAAGCGAACTGCGGTGATGGGATTTGTGATGCTGTTGAGAAGAGAGTTGGCGCTTGTCCTGCTGATTGCTCTTGATATTCTTAACTTAATGACATTGGCTTACTCCGATTGTGATTTTTTATTTATTCTGTATATCTATTTTTTTCTTCCAATGATGCTGAATAAATTCTTTGACAGCAGGGATAAGAGAGATAACAATGATCAGCATGATGACCGCGGTAAAATTATTTTTCACAATCTCGAGGTTGCCAAAGAAGTAGCCGCCGGAAAGAAATAAGACTGCCCAGGAAATAGCGCCAATAAAATTGTAGAGAAAGAATTTGCCATAGTTCATTTTGCCGATGCCTGCGACAAATGGCGCGAATGTTCTGAGGATGGGCATGAATCTGGAGAGAATAATCGCCTTTGCGCCATGTTTTTCATAAAACGCTTCTGTCTTGTGCAAATATTCTTTGTTAAATAATTTGGAGTTTTCCATTTTGAAAACTTTTGGACCGAGATAAGAGCCAATCTGATAATTGAGAAGATTTCCGAGGATTGCGGCAGCTGCGATAATAATGAATAGCCAGAAAATCTGAAGTGATCCAGTTGCAGCGAATGCGCCAGCAGCGAAGAGAAGCGAGTCTCCTGGCAAAAATGGAGTAATCACAAGTCCTGTTTCGCAAAAGATAACGACAAAGAGGATTGCGTATGTCCAGACATCATAGGTTTGAATCACCCATTGCAGTTTGACGTCTAAGTGGAGGATGATGTCGAGGAATCCATGAAAGAATGCGATGAGTGTTTCGAGCATGAGAAGATGAAATTTCTATGATTTGATAAATGTTGTGTTTTTCTTAAGATGTTTTTGTTTATGTTTATGTTCTTCAGGAGAAGCTTACAAAGTCTAATGTGTCTAATCTGTGTTTAAGTTGTGGTATTATGATATATAATTTATATCTTGCCAATACTGCATGAACAATAGTATTGCTCAAAGCATGCCAGAAATTGACATTAGAAAAACTCTTCCTAAACTATTCAGAAAAGGTTTTTTGAAATCTTTGAGAGAAGGAGATACGGGAGTTGGTTTTACTATAGAGACTGAACTGGGCATAAAAGAAAATAATTCTGAAAATGTTGATTTTACCTATAATGGCGCTCCTGTTGAATTAAAGACACAAAGAGAACATGCAAGCTCAAATATAACATTATTCACAAAAGAACCAGAAAAAGGAAAATTTAATGATGCAAGCCTAATAAAGAAATATGGCTACGCTGATGTATATGGACGTCGCGGTCTTAAAATTACATTGACCACAAAAGAGTTTAATCCACAAGGGTTCAAATTGGAAATTAACGAGAGTGAAGAGAAAATTAATATAGTGCATGAAAGAGATGGTAACATATGGTATTACTCTTTAAATGATATCTTTGCAAAACTACACAAGAAATTAGCAGATAACCTTTTAGTAGTTATTGCAGAATCCAAAGAAGAGAAAGATGGGGAGTATTTACATTATAAAAGAGCATATTTCTTATCTAATTTGAGTGAAGAAAAATTCATTCAATTATTGAGAGAAGGGAAATTTGTCATTGAGTTCAGAATGCATCTAAAACCAACAGGGATTGTTAGAAATCATGGAACTGGTTTTAGATTGAATGAAAGATATTTAGCAGATTTATATGAAACAAAAGAAATTATTGAATAAATGGTTATTTCTTTTTTAATATAACAATATACTCATGGTTCATTGTTGTTACCAATTCCCCTTTAACATTTGTGGGACTATTCTTTTTAGGCATACGTTTTGATGGAATATTTCTAACAATAGTCTTTAGATGTTCATAATTTCCTAAAGACTGAAATAACTCGGAGATTATTATATCTGTTGGAATGTTAATACTTTTTACAGTTCTATTACCAACTACAAAACAAAGTGTTCCTCCTTTTCTTATTACTCTGTCAAATTCCTTTATACATTGAAAGAAATCATTATAGAAACTCAAAACGTCTCTGGCTCTTTTCTGATCCTTTGCTTCTATCAAGTTAATAATCGTTTTTAGAGTTTCTGATCCTAATCTGTTTTTTAGGTCTTTGGTAGGTTTACCCCCAAGAGAAACATTATCTATCTGTTTGACAGTTTCATAATCAAAATCAAGCCACTGAAGAGCTAACCTAGAAAACTGCCCATATGCTACGGTTGTCCTACTATCGCCATAGGGGGGAGACGTTAAAATAAGATCAACTGAATTAGATGGAATTGAAGTTTTATTCCTCGAATCTTCATTTAATATTTTTATCTTAGTATTGGTTCTTTCTTTGTTAAAATGCTTCATGCTATCTATATTTTGTTGAACTTTCTTCTTAAAAAATAAAATAGTGTTAGGATTATATTTTTCTAGCGTCTCTTTACTCATTCTATATAATTTAAACTCACTATTTCTTGTATTTGATACATTCCGTACAGTCTCAGAAAAAACAACTTTAAAGAAGTCTTGGATATCATCATCATCAATTTTCTCTATATTCTCTTTTATAATACTAAGGTCTTGAATGACTCTTGATTTAAACCAAAAATCAATATTATAATAATTTGGTTTGTTGATGCTCTTTTGTCTAAACTCAATCTCTGTCTTTTCAGAGCGAATCTCATCAAGTAATTTATTTGCTTCTCTTTGCAAATTAGTATCATTGATGGGCGTCGTTTTGACTTTTGTGATTAGTCGAGCCAACGGATTAATATCGACGCCATATGCAATTGAAAAATTATTGTGACGTTTTGCTTCAAGTAACGAGGTACCAGAACCCATAAAAGGGTCTAAAACGACAGCTGTTTTACTTCCCCAATCTTTTATTAGTCGTTGAGCTATTTGTGGAATCATCATTGCAGGATACGTATGAAATCCATGATTACTCGATTTTGTATCCTCTCCTCTAAAATCCCAAGAAGAATCACAAATTCTGTTTTGATCATTGACATCTTTTAAGGACATTTTTACCTAACTCCGTTATTTTGTACAATCTTCCTTTTCTATCATTCTCATTTAGACAAATTATTAGATTATGTTGAACCATTTCTTTAAGGAACATACTTACATGATTCAACCTAAGTGCCGTATCATTTGCAATTTCTGAAGGCATTCGTATCTGTTTTCCAATAGATTTTAATATTTTTGATCTATATTCTGATGATTTGACAAGCGATATGCCTTTTATTAATTCTTTCTCCATAAACTTCCACAATATTGGAGGATATATATAATATTACCACAACTTAGGTATAATTTAGATACATATAAAGTTTTCCATGTTAAATCTACCAACACAACCGCAAACTATATATCCCAAGAGATCTGGAGAGGGAACATGTCAAATTACTCAAGATGGATTTGTTTTATCTTTCTTCTGCTCCTCATAACAAGCGCGTGCAGTCAGGAAAAGACGCAATTAACAGGAAAGAATAAGCATACTTCCAAAACAGAAGCGGCAGCTGAGCGAACATCAAGCGCAGAAAAAAATTATATTATCTTCACCTTAAATGACAATGAGTGGGCGTTTCCAGAGAAAAGTGTTGATGCGCTCAAACGCGTTATTAAAATCCATGAAAAATATAATGTGCCTATTGACATCTATTTTTCTGATGCCACATTTCAAAATCTGGTTTCAACTTCTCCTGAAGTGTTAAAGGAATTGAATACGTCTTCAGTTGTCGCGATTGCGTATCACATCCGGCCTCCAATGCCTGCCTATGAAGGATATGATTTCCTCAATCTCATTTCGATGTCAGAACAGGACAGGTATAACACACTTCTCAATTACGAACAACACCGCTTGGATTTAGAAACAGGCGAAGCAGTCATGACAGATGAAGGCGGCTATCAATATGTCAAAGACACTATTGGATATTCACCAACAACAGTTTCTGTCGAGAATATAGGTCCAATTGCAAAAACAATGAGGCAAGTGTATGCGGATCTTGGCGCGAAACTGAGTGTGAAGCATAGTGGAAACAGTTCTGTTCAGTTTGCGTTGGGGCAAAAAGATGGTCCATTATATGTCCGTCCTGAAAACGCGGAAATTAAATTGTATGATCATGTGTATGATTATGGACTTGATGAAGCTGCCGCGGGAAAAGTTATTGAAGACGCGATTGTGAAAGAAGGAGTAAGCGGCGGTTTCATCAACATCAAGATGCACGATAATAATTTTTATGCAGTAATGCCTGCGCCGTTTTGGGATGTGTACGCGCATGACAAGAAGCCGCCGTTTGATCTTTCCGCGGCGTATGAGCATGAGCTTCTCACCACGCAGGAAGCAGAGGATACGTGGGCATTTTATGAGAATACTGTTGCGTATGTGAGTCATCATCCTGAATTATATACTGCGGTAAACATGTTTGATGTAGAGGAGATGCTGGGAATTCCGAGAAGTGATGTGGCGAGAAAATAAGACTGCCAAGGAAATGGCGCCAATAAAATCAGGTATTCTTTGTTGAATAATCAGAATGTCATTTTCTCCAATCTAAATTTTTTTCCAAGTTTCTTGCTTTCTTTTTCAGTTAAAAAATGTACAAATTCCCTGATACTGCTTCAAGATTGGAATTTGTGCATTTTTTATAGTAAGGTTTAAATAACATCATGCATTCATTTTCGTTATGGAAATTTTAGGATACGCAGTTTCCCTTTCTTTTGACCTGATTATATTTCTGCTTTTCTTGATTGTACTCGGAACAACATTGTATCTCAAGCGAAAAGAGCTTGCGGTGCAAAAGATCGTGAGTTATTTCATCTACATCATTATGTATCGAACAAAGTGGGGGCTTGCGTGGATGGATAGAATCTCCAGCAAATATCGTGGAGCAGTCCAGCTTTTTGGCTATATCAGTGTCGGCATTGGATTTGTGGGGATGATTTATGTCTCGTTAAGCATCTTGCTTTTTTTCTTGCAGTTAATATTTAAGCCCGCAATAGAGCAGGCAGGAGTTTCGTTAGTGCTTCCGTTCACGAATATTCCCGGTATTGGGTATTTGAGTTTCACGCATTGGATTCTCTCTATCTTTATTCTTGCGATGGTGCATGAATTTTCGCATGGCGTTGTCGCAAGAGCGCATAATGTGCCTGTCAAATCCAGCGGCTTCGCAGTGTTCGCATTATTCCTTCCAATTATTCCTGCTGCATTTGTCGAGCCAGATGAAAAGAAACTTGGGAAAATGCCGGACATTGTGCAGTATTCGGTGTTTGCGGCAGGTCCGATGGCAAATCTCGTGCTTGCGTTTTTGATTGTGCTGATTTTTCCGTTTGCGAGTGATATGACCAATTCAACCCTTGCGCCGTTTGAAGAAAAAATAACAGCGCCTGTGGGATTCACCTATGAAACTCTGAAAAATGAAACCTATCCGGCGTATGACGCGGGAATGCAAAACGGCATTTTATCTTCTATTGATGGCCAGCAGATAAATGATTACAGTTCCTTTTATTCCTACGCGTCTTGCCTGCATCCAAAGCAGAAAGTGATGCTTGGGACAGACAAAGGAAATTATAGCATTGTTACTATTGCAAATCCTGATCAGGAAAAACAAGGAAGAGGATTTATTGGCGTCAAACCAGTCCAGAATGAGCGCCGTATCTTGCCTGCGTATGCATGGCTTGCGCCAGTGTATTATTGGTTCAGAGGATTCATCAAATGGCTGTTCCTGCTCAATTTATTTATTGGTCTTGCGAATTTGTTGCCGCTTGGCATTGTGGATGGCGGCAGAATGCTGCAGACTGCGTTGCATAGTTTGTTTCAGGACAAAATGCACGCGCAGAAAGTATGGACAATAATTAGTATGTTGTTCTTGGGAGCGTTAGTGTTTGCGCTGCTGGTGAATTATTTAGGAAATCCGTTTGCGTTGTTGTTTGGGTAATCAGTAGCTTTTAATAGTTATTCCGCAGAAAATATTTTGATGAACAATCTGAAAGAAAAGCTTTCCACTTATTCTCAGCACGACATCTACTTCCTGAAATCAAAATGGAGAGATTGGATAGCAAAAAAACAATTTCAGAATTTTGAGGAAATTGATCATAAACCGAATGTACTCTCCGTTTACAACATTCTTGATTCACAAAAAATTATTTCAGTTGAATCTGCTCGTAATGGGTTCTCTGCA
>JACRKI010000135.1 GCA_016215305.1 Candidatus Woesearchaeota archaeon
AATCTTTCTTTTCTTCCTTTTTCATATAAGGAAGCAAGATAATGTATAATCCTATAAATAAGAACAAAAAAGCAACACCCGCAACAACAATGATCACCCATGATCCTATTCCACTATGCGCAACGCACACCTGCGTTCCATCTGCTGATGTCGCATGAACATAGCCGCAAAGCTCATCTGCTTTTTCATCCATATCTATTTTCATGAAGAACAATAACACTAATAGAAGAACAGACAGTACAACAATGACAAAGCCCCCTCGCTTATTTATAATAAACATACCTCTGCTTTCCTTTTCTTTCTTTTAAATGTTATGATTTTGTTTTCAAATCTAAACAATACCAAACGGTTTCGCCCAAAAAAGAGGGTAAACTGCGCTCTTTTTTCATTTTCTATTTTGCATAATATATATATAAGACAAACAATTTCTGGTGAGAAGGTGATTCAAGATGGCAAAAATAAATCTGAATATTGAAGGCGTGCACTGCAACAGCTGCAAAATGATCATTGAAGACAATCTGAAAGACATTGGCGCAAAAAATGTTCACGTCACTGTGGATGAAAAAACACAAAAAGGAACTGTCGCGTGTGATTATGCTGGAGACAAACTGGATGTTGTCAATGCAATTAAGAAAGAAGGATATAAGGTATTGAAGTAGAGATTGTTTGAGAATATTTATTGCTATTCATATGAAATAATTTATTATAAAATAACAAAAGCCTCTGCTAGTTCGTGTGCATAGTGATGTGTGAGGGGAAAGCACCTGAAGCAGGGAAATGCGACTAAACATGAAGAAAACAATCTACTGCCCGGATATTACCTGCGAAAGCTGCGTCAAAGTGCTGACTAAACAATTTCAAAATAGAAAAGGAGTTCAATCTTTTTTTATTGGAAATAGCGCTATTGATGTTGACTACAATCCTGAAATCATCAAAGAAGAAGATTTGCTCAAACTCATCCACGAAAAAGGATATCGCGCGTCTTTCTCTGTCTTTGGCAGAGCATCTTTTTCTGAACGCGCAAAAGATTTTATGACGAACAAGGAAAAATACGCGCTTGAATACAAAATGCTTACCTATGCCGCCGCAAGCTTTCTCCTGCTTTTTGCTCCTCAATTTCTTATCTGGCACATCTTTTTCAACCACGATCCTGCCACTCTTACAAAATATATCTGGTGGGTTTTCTATCTCAATCTTTCTGTCGTGACTATCGGCGCCGCGATCTGGCACTATCACGCGTACAAAGCGCAAATTACGCACATGATCGGGATGATGGTCGGCATGACTATTGGCATGGTTTCCGGACTCTTAGTCGGAACGCTTGTCGGCGCGACAAACGGCATGTTTATGGGCACTCTTGTTGGCCTGCTTTTCGGCGTCACTATCGGCGCGCTCAACGGAAAATGCTGCGGCATCATGGGAATCATGGAAGGAATGATGGCCGGAGTCATGGGCGGCACCATGGGACCAATGATCTCACTCATGATGAAATATGATTATCTCCTGCTCTTTATGCCCTTATTTATGCTTGTCAACATGATCATTCTCTGGGGACTTTCTTACATGCTCTATGAGGAAGTCATTGAAGAGAACCCAAACGTGGAAAGAAAACCTCTTGATTTTTTTACCTTCTTTTCCTTCTGCTTTCTGGCAACTATTATTTTACTTGCAATTATGATCTTCGGATACAAATCACCACTCGGCATTGCTTAGAAAAAAAGAGGGAACGCATGGAATCACTACAAATAATTCAATGGATAACCGGAATAATACTTGTCGCGCTTCTTCTTGGTTTTGGGTATCATCTCGGCACACTCGCTCCGGAATCTTCAGAACAATCTCCTGATACCACAACATCACCTGCTTCTGTTAGCTCCGCTGCTGCGCTTGCTGATGGCGTTCAAACAGTTACCCTCAGCTGGGGAAAATTTAATTACAAGCCAGACACTATCACTATCCAGGCAGACACTCCTGTTCAAATTACCGCAGACCTCACCAGACTCCAAGGATGTTTTCAGACACTCATTATTCCTGATCTCGGCATTACCCATTACTTCGATAAAAACAACGATGTCTTGACATTTACTCCCACCAAAAAAGGGACATTTCTTTTTACCTGCGCCATGGGCATGGGAAAAGGAACATTGATCGTTCAATAAAAATAAGGAAAGAACATGGAACTAAAAAAACTTTTGGAGCGACCACACGTCTTTTGGATAGTCGGCATTGCGCTGGTTTATATTTCCCTCAACATGTTTCTCAGCAAATTTTATCTCACTATTTGGTATGTTCCCTACTTTCTCGACACTATGAACTGGAAAGATTTTTTGCTCTCCATTGGATTGACTTTTTTTATTGGCATTCTCGTTGCCATCAACATGATGCTTTCATGGCTGCATTATCAAGAAAACAAACATCACTTGCAGCAAAAAAATTGCGCGCACGACAGAAAAGCAACTCTCTTCGCAAGCATCGGCGCTTTTCTCGGACTTGCCATCGGTGTGTGCAGCGCATGCACCCCCATCATTTTCCCTTTACTTCTGGGATTATTTGATATTAGCTTGACGTGGAGCGCGCTTTCCATCAACGGATTGCAGGTACAACTTGTTCTTGTTGCGCTCCTCATTACAAACATTTATTATTTCCAATCAGGACACCTCATGAGAAAACAAAAAGAAAAACAGAAACAAGAAGGAAAATAAGATAAACAAAAAAAGAAAAAACAAAAGACAGAGGATGAAAACACATGACAAAAAACGTTCAACTAAGTATTTCCGGGATGCACTGCGCAAGCTGCTCCACTATCCTCACACGAGCACTGCAAAAAGTTCCCGGCGTCACAGAAGCAACTGTCAATTATTCCACAGAACGCGGAATTGTCACTTATGATCCTGCCAAAACAAAAGTAGAAGATCTTTTTGCAGCTGTCGCAAAGAAAGGCTACAAAGCCGCGCTCTATGACAGCGGAAAAGGAAAAGACCGCGAGGAAAAACGACGATACCGTGAAATTTTAGAGACAAAACAACTCTTTTTGATCGGCTTATTTTTTTCTCTGCCTGCACTGCTTATCAGCATGGCTCTTTCTCAACTCGACATCAGGCTTCCTTTTGAAAATTATATTTTATGGCTTTTGGCAACGCCTGTCCAATTTTATGTTGGCTGGCAATTTTACAGAGGAACATGGCATTCTCTTCGAAATTTTAGTGCATCCATGGACACGCTTATCGCCATTGGAACAAGCGCCGCATATTTTTACAGCATCTACATCACTTTGTTTCAACCAGAACTTGGACAATACTTTGAAGTTGGCGCAATTTTAATCACCTTTGTCATGCTCGGCAAATATCTCGAAGCAGTCGCAAAAGGAAAAACCAGCGCTGCTATCAAAAAACTCATGGGCTTGCAGCCAAAAACCGCGCTTGTCTTTCGCAACGGAAAACAACAAGAAATTGCAATAGATGCTGTTGTTGTTGGTGACATTGTCATTGTCAAACCCGGACAGAAAATTCCTGTTGATGGAACTATTGTTGAAGGACATTCTTCTGTTGATGAAAGCATGATCACCGGCGAAAGCATCCCTGTGGAAAAGAAAAAAGGAGACGCTGTTATCGGCGCAACCATCAACAAAACAGGAAGCTTTCGATTCAAAGCAACAAAGGTTGGCGCAAACACCACGCTTGCGCAAATCGTGCAGCTCATTGAAGACGCGCAGGCAAAAAAAGCGCCTATCCAACGATTCGCTGACGCAATCTCCGCATACTTTGTTCCTGCAGTTATTGTTATTTCCCTTCTTACTTTTTTCATTTGGTTTGTTGTTCTCGGGGAGGCATTTTCATTTTCACTTCTCGCCGCAGTCGCTGTGCTTGTGATCGCATGCCCCTGCGCACTTGGTCTTGCAACACCAACCGCCATCATGGTGGGAACTGGCAAAGGAGCTGAAAAAGGAATCTTAATCAAAGGCGGCGATGCACTCGAAGCCGCACACAAAATTAAATTTGTTATTTTTGACAAGACAGGAACCATTACCTATGGAGAACCAAAAGTGACCAATATTCTCTCATTTGGAAATACTTCCCAAAAAGAAATTTTGAAAATCGCCGCAAGTCTGGAACAACATTCTGAACATCCGCTCGCAGAAGCAATTGTCGCGGACGCTGCACAGAAAAAAATCTCACTCGAAAAATCTTCGCAATTTCAGGCCATTCCCGGACACGGTGTTGCCGCAAAATTAGGATCTAAAACATATTATCTTGGAAACACCCGCTTGATGCAAAAACAGCACGTGCACACCAATACTGTTGCAGAGCAAATTATTGCACTTGAAGAAGAAGGAAAAACCGTCATGCTTCTTTCTGACGGCAAAACAGTTCTTGGCGCTGTCGCTGTCGCAGACACTATCAAAGAAACCGCGAAAAAAGCAGTTGAGAGATTGCAGCGCATGAGGATTAGCGTTTATCTGATTACCGGAGACAATCAGCGAACCGCGCAAGGCATCGCAAAACAAGCAGGGATTCCCAACGTCTTCGCAGAAGTACTTCCTGACCAGAAAGCAGCATACGTCAAGAAATTGCAAAAGCAAGGAACTGTCGCGATGGTCGGCGACGGCATCAATGACGCACCCGCAATCGCGCAAGCAGAGATTGGCATTGCCATGGGGTCAGGAACTGATGTTGCCATGGAAACAGGAAACATTGTGCTGATGCGCAATGATCCGCAAGATGTCGCAAAGGCAATTCGCCTGAGTAAAATAACCATGGCGAAAATCAAGCAAAACATGTTCTGGGCACTGTTCTATAATGTGCTTGGAATTCCTATTGCCGCGGGAATTTTATATCCATTCACCGGATGGCTGCTGAGTCCGATGATCGCGGGCGGCGCAATGGCAATGAGCAGTGTCAGTGTCGTCAGTAATTCGTTATTGCTGAAGATGAAGAAGTTATAGTTGTTATTTTCACGAATAGAGGAAAGATGAATACACGAACTGGCATTGCACAAAAGTCGCTAAGCAACGGAAAATACACGAACAAGCAACGCTACTGTATCTTCATGTATTTATTATTAAAATAAAAAATAATAATTATTGGCCATCGTATTTACGTTGCTTGTTCTTGTATTGTGTTGCTAGTGCGTGTGTTTTGTTTCATCTGTTCATGCGTTTGTGCTGTAATAGAAATAAAAGAGTAGCTTTTTATAGAAGAATAACTTGAATCTTGCTATGGCAAAGCCAGAACTTGTGGATTACATCAAAAAACAGCTCTCTAACGGACATGATACTGCAACTATCCGTGAACATCTTTTGAAACACGGCTACACTGAAGCACTCGCTGATGAAGGTCTTATTGCAGCACACGCTCCTCCTCTTTCCAAGAAAGCAAAAATGAAATATTTTCCTTTCTCTGGCAAAGCACTCGCGTATGTCGTTGTTGTCCTTGCTGTTCTTGGCATTGGATTTGGATTATTTTCCTTTTATCAAGGGTCTTCTGATCTAGCAGGAGCTGCGCACGAAGCGCCAATGCCTGAAGAATTGCAGCCGCAACAAAATACTGAAACAGCACCTTCTTCAACACGAGAAGAACCTGCGCCTCCTGAGGAGATTTCAACTTCAACAGAAACAACAACTCCTGAGACTACAGTTTCTGAAGAAACAACTGCCGGCTGCACCAGCAACAGCGCATGCACTTCTGGCTCTGTCTGTTATCAACACACCTGTGAAATTGACACTGATCATGACGGCGCTTCAGACGTTCAAGAACAAGAAAAAGGAACAGACATTCACAAACAAGATACTGACGCCGACAGTTATTTTGACGCTGATGAATTTTCCGCAGGAACTGACGCGCTTGATTCCACAAGCCCAGGATATACTTCCTGCAAAATCAACACCGATTGTACAAGCGAACAGGCATGCAGCAGCTCTGGCATTTGCGTGACTTGCAAAGATAGTGACGCTTTGAATTATAAAAAACAAGGAACAATTCGTGGTGTTCAATATATTGGCACAAACATTGTTCTCTCAACAGACAGTTGTGACAGTTCTGGAAAACTTACTGAATATTACTGCAGTCAAGGATATTCTCTCTCGAAGAATGTTGACTGCGAAACTGAGTATGGTACTGGATATAGTTGTAGTTCTGGGAAATGCGCGAAGGGATAAACAAATAGTGAATTATATCTTTAAATCATTTAACATTTCTATTTTGATTTTAGTTCTGCATCGAGCATGTTAGTTCACTCCTTTTTTTTGTTTTTATTCTCTACTTTTAGAATATTATGTCTTGATAATTCTATAAGGTTGTCTTTAGCATTCTTTGAAGTAACTATCTCCTCTCCTAACTGTTTTTCAATGTCTTTTCTGGTATTACCGGCTACTGTTCCACCTTTAATCGCTATTTGTTTACTGTCTTGAAAAGTCTTAGGTTTTTCCTTCTTTGAAATTTCTGTGGTAGTAGCTTCCGCAAGCATGTTAAGAACAAGTTCCAAGTTAGTCATATTATCTCTCAAATTTTCTTTTTTAAGATTCTTGAGTTGCTTATATTCAAATACTGTTTTTCCAGACCATGCTTTTGTAATATCGTTAGTTAGAATAGCAAAATCAGACTCTTTATCTATTCCTGCCCTGTTCCATTCATCTGTCAATTCTTTTCTGATTTCAATTGTCTTTAAACGCTGATTGATCCATTCTTTGGAATATCCTTTTTGCAGATAGGTTTTCATAGCTCTGTCAAACGCAAGTTCTGGATCCTGTGTTTCGTTTATTCTTTCATTGCCCACCATTGCCAACCAGACTTTGAATGGCTCGGCATTCTTAGAGGGAATGGATTGGACTAGCCTTAGAATTTGCTCGGTATGACCCACATCAGTAAGGTAAAACTTGCCATCTGAGGACTGCATTTTCAGTTGACTACAATTTGTAGCCAACTGGCTTCCTTCCGCATTTAGGCGTGTTTTAAGAACACTCCAATACTTTCGAGCATTTGAGCTCTCAGTAAGAACAGCAATTACATCAATTACTGAGAAGTACCATTTTTGCTCTTCCTCAACCCATTGAACTCTTACCTTTTTGTTTTCGAACAATTTCAGGGAATGGTTTTCATTCATATAATTCACCTAAATAATCATGTTTATTGGATTTTCTCACTTCTTAAACCTCGAATGGTTCATCTTCATCCACAATTTGTGGATATTTGCTGCATAGCTGATCAATTCCTGCTTTGTCTTTTTTACTTTTTGCAAGGTCGATAAGGAAATAAATTAAGTCATGCATTGCATAATCTTCTTCTTTAATGGTTTCTGCTTTCTTTTCAACAAGGTTTACAAAAAATGCAAGACTTTCTCCTCCTAAATTGGCAAATATTGTTTCATGCACTGATTCAAAGTAGTAGTCTTCTTTTATCTTGAGGTATTCCAAATATTCCATAAATAATTCCTCAACATTGCATTGTTTAATAAGGCAGATAAAATAATTAGCAAGAAATTTTTCAAAGTTCAGTTTTCCTACAATATCCTCATAATTAAAATAATTGTATTCAGACTGAAGCAGCAAGAACATCATTTTTTTGTAGCATGCTCTCGCAATTTGGTAATTTTGCTTTTTATACTCTTCTTCAATCATACGAAAATATGCTTTGATGAGCTTTAAGCCTTCCATACCATATTTGTAGTCATATTGGTATTCGCCGGTTTTTGCATTTCTTATAAATTGATCAATATCTTTTTCTAAATTTTGTTCACTTAGCTTGTATGTTTTTATTATTTTCATGTTCAATCAGTAGTTTGTTTGTTAATTCTGTCTAAACAGCATTTTTTATATTTTATGCCGCTTCCGCACGGACAAGATTCATTTCTCCCTATTTTCCGTTTTGGAGGTTCAGGAATCTTTCGTTTATATTTTTTAAGTACTCTTATTATATCCTCATTTAATTCATCTTTTAACTTTTCATGTCTCTCTTTAAACGTGTTTAAAGTTTCTTGTGTGAAAGATTCAGCTATATCTCTGACTTTTTCTTCGTCTATTCCTTTTATGTGGTCAATATTTCTATTTTTATAATTTAAGAAAAACATGAAGACCGGTGTTTTGATCTCGCTTTGATCTTCTTTATCAATAAATTCTAGAGTGACATCTTCACATGTACAATCTGGCATCACGCAATAGCTATCAAGCAGATAATATTTTTTATCTCCAACTTCATAATTGAGCAACTTTTCCTGATTAAAAATATCTTCATATTGAAACATTTGACCAGG
>JACRKI010000134.1 GCA_016215305.1 Candidatus Woesearchaeota archaeon
AAATGACCAGGATAAAAATCATTGGTCCAAAAACAGAGCGTGCCTCACTTGTGGAAACACTCCACTCCCTGAAACTTTTTCATTTAGTTGATCACAAAAAAACAGAAGAGCTGGACATTGGCACTCCTGAAACAAGTGCGGAAGAAATTGCTGCGTTGTTGTTAAAAGTGCGGGCGCTTTATGCGTCATTAAAAAATAAAACATATGCAGAGGCAAAAGAAAAAATATTTTCATTTGAAGATGTCAAGCAGAAAGTAACAAAAATTGCAGAAGCAGAAACCGCGCTCCTTGAAAAAAAGAAGCAAACAGAGAAAATAATTGGAGAGAAAAAAGAGTTGATTGTCCAGTTAGAACTTCTTGCTGCGCTTGAAATAAACACAGACGCAGCACAGCCGTATAAATCTCTTGCATCGTTTGTTGGAACAGTAGCGCAAAAAGAAAATATCGAGAAAGAAGTGCGGGAAAATGCGAAAGAGGCGCTTGTCAGAATTGCGCACACCAAAGAAGGAACAGTTGTTGCGGTGTTTGTGCCAAAAAAACATGAAGCAGTAATCACAAGAATACTGGAAAGTCATGGTTTCAAGCAGCAAGCATGGAAAGAATTTCCGCAAAGAATTGCCTCACCAAAAGAAGCTGCGCAAAAAGAAGAAGTATCAGTTCATCTCCTCGAGAAAGATCTTGGCCATAGAGAAACAGAGCTCCAGAAACATGAGATTCAATATGGTGCGTATATTATTGCAGTGGAAAAATGGCTGCAAAAAGAAGCAGAGAAAGCAGAAGCTCCTGTGAGATTTGCAGAAACAAAATATTCCTTTATGATAGAAGGATGGGTCAGCGCAAAAGAGTATGAAACATTGAAAGCAGCGCTCGAAGAAACAGCAGAAAAAAAAGTGCATATTGAAGTTCTTGGCGTCAAAAAAACAGATAAGGTTCCGATTATTATGGACAATCTTTTTTTCGTCAAGCCATTTGAATTTTTTATGAATCTCTACACATTGCCAAGCTATAAGGAAATGGATCCAAGTTTCCTCATGTTTTTCAGCTTTCCATTCTTTTTCGGATTAATGCTTGGAGATGTAGGGTATGGGATTGTCACATTTTTATTGTTTACAATACTTTGGTGGAAAATGCCAAGGGCGAGAAATCTGCTCACGGCGATGATGCTCAGTGCAATCATCAGTATCTTTTTCGGTTTTATGTTTGGGGAATATTTTGGCTTTGAGCATGTTTCAGAGCAGACAGGAGGATGGATGGTGAACAATTGGCATCTTCCGCTGCATCAGCAGCTCTTAGACAATGGAGAGCTTGTTTATTCATTCCCGCGATTGATGAGCAGGATGGAAAGTGAAATGACGATTATGGGAAGTACCATGCCAAGCATATTGATCATAGGAGCGATCATCGGGTTTATTCATGTCAATCTTGGATTATTTTTAGGTTTCATTAATGAAGTGGTGTCGCATGGATTTAAGCATGCATTTTTTGCGAAAATAAGTTGGTACATCCTCGAGCTAGGAATTGCGTGTGCAGCATTGGGAGGATTGGGATTGATTCCATTGTCATGGATAATTGGTTTTGGAATAATTATCCTTGCAGCAGTTATGTTATTTGTAGGAGAGGGAATCCAGGGGCTTGTAGAGATTCCGGGAATTATGACAAACATACTTTCCTATTTGCGATTAGGCGCAGTGGGTCTTTCCTCAGTTGGGCTTGCAGTTGTCATTAATGAAAATCTTGCGCTTCCATTTATGGAAAAAGGAGGAGCGTACGTTGTCGTTGCAGTATTGATTTTAATTGTGGGTCATCTTATCAACATTGCGTTGGGAGTTATTGGTCCGTTTTTACATTCGATGCGATTGCATTATGTGGAATTTTTCTCCAAATTTTACAAAGGAGGAGGAGTCCGATTCGTCGCGTTTGGGGAAGAAAAAGAGAGTGAGTAAGAGCAGAAAATAAAAATTTTACTATGGAGGTAAAAGAAAATGGCAGACATTAGTATTGGAGTAGGATTAGTGGCAGTAGGCGCAAGTCTTGCATTTGGATTAAGTGCGATTGCGAGCGGTATTGCAGAAAAGTCTATTGGAACAGCAGCAGTTGGCGCAATGGCTGAAAAAGAAGAGTTGTTTGGGAAAGGATTAATCCTTACGGTTATCCCGGAAACACTTGTTATCTTTGGACTTGTTATTGCAATTTTGCTGATGGGAATGGCAAAATAAGTAAAGGTGGCACAAATGAGTTTAGAGCATGTCAAGAAAGAACTGAAGGATCATGCAGAGCAAGAAGCGCACAAGCTTGTTGCGCAGGCAAAAGAGCTTGCAAAGAAAGAAATGGATTATGCGCATGAGGGAGTTGATGCGTTTGAAACAGAAATACAGGCAGCGCTGCAAAAAGAGCTCGAAGTGCTGGAGCGAAGATATGAAGCAGGCATGAAGTTGGCGGCAAAAAAAGTGCTCCTCGAAAAACGAAAGCAGCTGCTTGAGGAAACATTTGCAGAAGCAAAGGAAACAATTCGGAATCTGCCGAAAGCAGAAAAAACAAAAATGCTCAGCATGCTTTTTGATCGTGCGAAAAAAGAGTGCACTGTGGGAAAGGTGTATTGCGCAAAACAAGATACAGCAATTGTCAAAACATTTGCGTCACAAGTTGCGGAAGAAGCAATGCTCGGAGGCATTATCGTGGAAAATAAAGAAGGAACAATGCGGGTAGATGAAAGTTTTGACGCGATGATGAAAGATATTCAAGAGAAGAAACTGCAAAAGGTTGCGGAAATATTGTTTAAAGAGAATTTAAAGAAAAAATAAAATAATAAAGACACAGCAGTGAGGTGAAAAATTTTCCTTTGGAAAATTTTTTTATGTTCAAAGAAAAATATCCTAAAAAAATCCACGTATCATTTTATCCATACACGTATGTCCGTGTGATGGCAATGAAAGGCAAACTCTACAAGAGGCAAGACTACAACAAGCTCTTGAAAATGCAGGGAAATGAGATTGCAAAATATCTCGAGGAAGCGGAGTATAAGGAAGAAATCAATGCGTTGGCAAAAGAGTATGAAGGATATGCGCTTGTTGAACAGGCGCTGTACGCGAATTTTATCAGAAGCATTCAGAAGTTGCAAACAATTTCAAGTCCGGAAATGAAATATCTTTTGCATGCATACCTTAAGAAGTATGACGTGTATAATCTTAAAACAATCATCAGAGCAAAAGCAGCGCAGCAGCAAAAAGCAGAAACAGAAAAGCTGGTGCTGCCGATGGGCAGTATGAATAAGGAAAAAATAATGTCTCTTCTTGAAGCAGACAGCATAGCAACACTCTTAAGAAAAGCAGGGATTCGCGAACAGGAGTATAAAGAAGCGCTTGCGTATTGGGAAAAAGAAAAGTCACTGCTTGAAATCGAAAATATGCTGGATCAAAAATGGTATCAGGAGATGCAGAAATTTATGACCTATCTTGCAGGAGAACATAAATTGTTCAAGGAAATACTGCAGGCAGAAATCGATGTGATGAATCTGAAACTCCTCTTAAGACTGAAAAAGACAGGAATGGAAAAGAAACGAATGGAGCAATTCTTTTTTAAGGGAGGAGCATTGCTCTCGAAAACAAAATGCAATATGCTTGCAGAAAAAGATTTTGAAACAATTATTAGCGCACTCCAGAATAGTACGTTCAAAGAAATTATTGAAGCGCATCAAAAAGAATTGGCGCAACAAGATTTACGCACGTTTGAAAAAAGCATTGATGTCTGGTTATTGAAAAAAGCAACGCTTTTGCTGCATCAATTCCCCCTGAGTGTGGATACCTTGCTTGGGTATATGGTGGCAAAAGAAATTGAAATGAGAAATCTCCGTATCCTCGTCAAAGGAAAGCAGTTTGGATTGGAAGAAAAATTTATTGAAAGTCAATTAGTGATGGTATAAAAAATGACAGCAAAAATTATCGCGATTGGAAAACCAGAGTTTACAGTTGGATTTCGGCTTGCGGGAATCCAGACAATTGATGCAAAGGATCCAAAAGAAGAGTTTGAACGGGCAGCTGCCTCGCCGGATGTGGGGATCATTATCACAGATGAGAAAACAATGAATGAACTTCCTGTATTTTTTCGAGAAATGGTAGAAAACAGAGTGAAGCCAGT
>JACRKI010000013.1 GCA_016215305.1 Candidatus Woesearchaeota archaeon
CAAGATCCCTATGTTTTTCCATTACGCAAAAATCTGTACCTATTTTATCCGCAATAATTTTCGCTGCTGTTTTTGATTTTATATCCGGCGCTATTACAATTGGGTTTTGTAATTTGTCTTTTTTTGAAAAGAAATAGTCTGCAATTGATTCAAACCCATTTATGTTGTATGCTGGCATTGGTGCTGTTAGCATCTTTCTGTCGCGTTCAGCATGGCTTGAAACCGTGAAAAACTCTGTTGCACCAACATCGTGTAAGAAATCAAACAAAGCCTTTATTGATAGTGGCTCACCATCGCGGAAAACTTTGTCCTGACGCGAGTAAACAAGATATGGAAACACAACGCCAATTTTCTCAGGGTTTAGAGCATTGATTGTCTTGATTAAAAGAAAGGTTTCCAGCAGGTATCTGTTCGGATCAAGCGGCAAAGTCATCCTATTCGCAAAAATAACTGTTTCGTTCTTCATGTTGTCAGCTTCCTGTCGCAAATTTAGAATCCTTGGGCAGACCTCGCTATCAGGAAATGTTCTTTTTTCTATAAGTAGAAACTTTGCGCCCATTTTTTTTGCAAGCTCTTTACCAAAATTATCACAGCCTAATATTATCATTTTCACACCATGTTTATCATGAGAAACTCCATCAGGAGTTTTACTATCTCTATCATGAGAAGATTTGTCCTGCAAATCTTTACTATTATGTTTTAGAGCTCTTGTTCCAAATACTTTCCATTTCTTCTTGTGAACTGTACTGAATCAACGAATACACATCATAATCTTTAAGTTTCTCTCGCCCATTGCAGAAAAGAAGTTCTATCAGAAAACAGAATCCGATGACACTCCCACCCAAACGTTTTACTAAATCAGCTGTTGCCTTTATTGTGCCACCTGTTGCCAAAAGGTCGTCTACAATAAGAACATTCTGACCTGGCTGTATGGCATCACTGTGAATTTCTATTCGGTCTTTTCCATATTCCTTTCCATACTCCTCGCTTACTGTTTTCCATGGGAGTTTTCCAGGCTTTCTTACTGGAACAAAACCTGCACCAAGTTCCACTGCGAGTGGTGCACCAAATATAAAACCTCGTGCTTCTGTGCATACCACAACATCAACATTTCTTTTTCTAAAATAGTCAGCCATCTTGATGATTGATTCTCTGAATGCCTTTGGGTCTCTGATGAGTGTGGTAATATCCCCAAATACTATACCATCCTTTGGAAACCCCGGTACCATTCTGATTCGTGATTTTATATGATTCAGATATTCTGTCTCCCAATCATCAAATCCATCTGTATACATGGCATTCACATCCTAGCTCCTTCAAGCGCATTTGCACAAACACAGTTCCTTTGCTCAGGAACTTGTTCAATCGCATTTAGTATTATGTTTTTTATTTTTTCACTGTTTTCCTTGAACCGCTGTATAACTTCTTGTGATGACACAGGCTCTATGCTCGGGTCTTCGTGCACTCCTGTATCATAATCTGTTACCAATGAAATATTTGCATAGCACATCTCCAGTTCGCGTGCAAGCACGTATTCAGGATAAAGCGTCATTCCTATTATTTCCCAGTTGTGCGTACGGAAGAAAGTTGATTCAGCCCTAGAAGAATATCTAGGACCATTTATAACAACAATCGTTCCTTTTTCGTGGACAGGCAGTGCAATTTTTTGAACAGCCTTTATCAGGATATTTCTAAGTTCATGACAAAATGGATCAGCGCTGCTTATATGAACAACTGATTTTGCATGGTCCTCACACAGCGACTCTTTTCCATGATAATATGTATCATCCCTTCCGTGTGTAAAATTTACTGATTGATCCGGTACGCAGAAGTCGCCTGGTTTAATTTCTGTTTTCAGCGAACCAACAGCTGATGCTGAAAAAATCTGCCTCACGCCCAATTCATATAGTGCAAATATGTTTGCTTTGTATGGAACTTTGTGCGGCGGATATTCATGATGCAGGCCATGTCTTGCAATAAAAGCAACGTCCTTTCCGTTTATTTTTACAATCATAACTGGCGAGGATGTCTTTCCATAAGGTGTAACTATGTCTTTTTCTTCTGCACCTTCTAGAAGAGAATAAAATCCACTTCCACCAATTATTCCTATCATTATTTTCACTTTAATAATTTATGAATTTCGCGATAGTATAAGAAATCTGCATAAAATAAGAACTGCAAAGCTGTTTACTATCTAGCAATTTACTATTTGTCAGTTTTACTAAATTAGCAGTTTACCATTTGCAGTATTGCAGAAATTCCATTTCTGCAATACTGCAGAACCTTTGGTTCTGCAGATTTTACTATTTTTACGAAATTTACTATACTATAACAACTATAGAATATGGAAGCAAAGGATTAAAATCAATTCATACAATTCAAATGGAAATATCATAGTATCAATTGATTTTCACTAAGAATTTGCTCTGTTGCACAAATCACACATAGGTTGGACTAAGAACTAATTTACGCCCTTACTGCGTATTTTTTCATTGTTTCATATGCCCAGAACTTTCTTCTCGCTTCACTGAGGGCGTTTTTCAGTTTGTGTGAACGCGTTTCTTCGCCTGATTTTCGTTTCACGGCTGAGAAGATGGTTTCTGTCCCGCACCAACGCTTTCCATATTTATTTTTCTTGGCCCATTTCTTGTATCCAAGTTTTCTGTATTCTTCAAGCTCTCTATCTCTTCTGGTGCTGTGTTCTGTGAACACAGCATTTTTCCGAATCTTTATTGTGGTTTCTATTTCATGTTCTTCGCAGAAATCAAATAGATTGTGTACATCAAAACTTCCGTCTCCCCAAAATTTTTGAATGTGATATCCTCTGTGCATCAGGATTTTCATATTCCATTCTGCAATTTCTGATTCAGACAGTTGAGTTCCTTCCAAACTTACATCACATTCCAGCAAATCTCCTGTCAGTGGATTTGCTGTGATAGTAACTGCTATGTATTTTCTTCTCTTGCCATACATTCTGGCTCTATATTCTCCGGAATTCTCGAATTTCATTCCAGATTTATCTGCGGTTACACAGATGTTCTTGTCTTTTGGCAGTTCAAATTCCACATCCAGTTTATTTACCCTCCTGTTTATTGTTGTGTAATCGTTGAATGCAGGAAGCTTTGCAATTTCAACAAGCTTCCTGGTAATTCCTTCAATTCCACGATAGTCGATCCACTGATACCAGACAGCCTGCAATTTTATCAGAGATTCTGGATATTGGTATTCTGCGCCAACTTTGCCTTTGTTCATTTCTTCTAATTCTGTGTACCATGACTTTACCCATTTTAGATCCAGAAGAAATTCACCCCTGACAACTAGTTCTTCATTGTACTTTACCCAGTTTCTATTGTCCTTGAATTTCTTGCCCCATCTCTTTTTCTCTTTCATATTCTTCACCATAGAAATCTTTATATATATTCAATATATATAGATTTCTGTATGAGAACAGTTAAATCAAATAATAAAATGGAGTTGAGAGTAAAGAATAAATTAGAAATTGTTGATAATGACATAGAAATTTTATTAGAAAAATTTGTTACAAAATTCGGAACAGGCGCAAAGATAGACTGCCCAAAAGAGTTTCTAGGAAAAAAGGCTTATGTAGTCATTAGAAAAAGCTAATAATTATGCAACAGAGCACCAAAAATAGGCCAGCGATTCTCGTGGAATAATGATGAAAATAAATGCACGCTTTACACTGACGGACGTTTGTATGCAGTATATATTGGTCCGGACGGAGAAGTTGTAGCGCAAGGAAACATCCGCAAAGGACAGAAGTCAGGTACTGAATTATTATACCATTTTCGTCCTCTATGGAGGCTGAGTTTCAGGTGATTTTTAACTTCTGATGTTGGTGACATAAAAAATTGTGTGTTGCAAGAAAACTATAGTCGCTGACA
>JACRKI010000136.1 GCA_016215305.1 Candidatus Woesearchaeota archaeon
ATAAAAGAAACATGGCGGGGTTTTTGAGACGAATCCATAATAACTTTATCTGCCGCTGGCAGGAGTTTTGGACATTCAAAATTAACATTCTCATTACTATCATGAATACCTGCCTCGAAGTTCTCATGTGGTTTTTCCTTGCAAAAATCATTGATCCCTCAACACTCGGCTTTGAAGGCATCGGATATATGCCTTTTATTCTCGTGGGAAGTGTGGCAATTTATTTTGTCGACGGCGTTGGCGCGAGCTTTACTGACAAATTCCATGATGACAGCAGCAACGGCATTTTCAAACTCGTCTATCTTTCCAACATGCATGTCGGAGAATATTTTCTTCTCAATTTTGTCACCATGCTTGTTTTTGACCTTTTCACCATCTTTATTCCCATGATCATTGTTTATAGCATCCTTATCAATTATAGCATTGATCCGGGAACCTTGTTCCTTGCGCGAGATAACTGGATTACCATTATCATTGGTTTGCTGATCTTTATTGTGGGAAATCTTGGATTCCAACTTATGACTGTTGGCGCAACATTGTTTTTGAAACAAGGAAATCCTGTTTCTTTTTTTATGGAACAATTTAACAGATTCTTCTCCGGACAATATTTTCCCACGACATTTCTTCCTGGCTTGCTCGGATTCATGCCAAAAGTACTCCCTACCGCTTACATTATTCTGATCTGGCGTGAAACGCTTTTCCTCAATCATGTTTATTATCAAAAAGAAATGATCAATCTTGTCCTTGGCGGACTTATTGTTAACTTAGTCATTTTCCTTCTTGGGTTCTATCTTTTTTATTACGGCATTAAGCGAGCGAAAATAGAAGGACGGTGGTTCTAATGAAAAAAGCCATCATCCAAGTCCGCGATCTTAAAAAAGATTATTATCAATATAAGGTTTTTGTCCGCGGCAAACTTCTTACTCGCGCATTACGCGGAGTGAGTTTTGATGTCTATCCCGGAGATTTTATTGGATTAATTGGAGTGAATGGAGCAGGAAAAAGCACTCTGATGAGAACGCTGACAACCAACATGCAAAAGTCTTCCGGGAAAGTGAGTATTCTGGGCTATGACATTGAAAAAGATCAAGAAGCCATTAAAGATAATATTTCCTGGATGTTTGGACAAGATTATTCTGGAATCGGCTGGGCTTCTCTCGAGAAAAACATGCATCTTGCAGCTGCGTTCATGGGACTTTCCAAACAAGAAGCAGAAACAAGGATTACCCAACTTCTCAAAAAGTTCCATCTTGACGAGAAAAAAGAAGAGGATGTCTGGCGCCTCAGCACAGGAATGAGCGCAAAATACTCGCTCGCTGTCGCACTGCTCAAAAATCCAAAGATTCTTTTCCTCGACGAACCATTGCTTGGACTGGACACCTACGCAAAAGACGAGATCAGACTTATTCTCAAGGAGCTGAATGAAAAAGGAACCACCATTATCTATACTGACCACCAACTTCAGGAAGTTGAGAAGATCTGCAAACGACTTCTCATTATTAATCAAGGAAAACTTCTTTTTGATGGTTCTGTCAAACGACTTAAACAAGTTTACCGCGATACTAATGTTCTTGATGTGGTCTGCACTGGCAAAAATGTCAACAAAGCAATGCTTGCACTCCTGAAAAATAAACTTTTTACTGACTATGAAATTATTGAGAGTGAAGGAGAAACACACACGCTTCGAATTTATACCTCTACTGATTCCAAGAAGATGATTCTTCCCCTCGCAACAGCACTTCAGAAAAATAAACTTTCTCTCGACCAAATCAACGCAGGTCTTCTGAGCCTTGAAGACGTCTATAGAAAATTTCTCCGCGTGGATTCTCATGACCAAAAAACACGAAAGCTTGAAGCATTTGAAAAAGCAGGAGAGGATCCTCTTGAAGAATTTGAAAAACTTCTCGCGCATACAAACCCGCGCGTTCGGGCTCGCGCATGCCATATTTTCTGGAAAAAGAATAAGGCAAAGGTACAGCCAATTCTTCTTAACATGCTTTCCGGCACAAAAGACATGCAGCAAGAAGCGCTTCGCGTGATTGGACAAGTGAAGGATAAAACATTTAGTGCGCACGTTCTTTCCCTTGTTGACCAAAAAGAAATTCTCACCAAAAACCACGCGATTATCGCGCTTGCAAAAATAGGAGATATTTCCATTGTTGAAAAACTATTGAAATTGTTCCTTGATCCTGATACTGTTACCTTTGCACTGGAACACCTGACTGAGTTTGATGCAACAGTAGTGTCGCTTCTTCAGGAAGAAATACAGCATCTCTCCGGATATGACAAAGAATTCATCAGACATTATTGTCTTCTTCTCAAGAAACCAAAGCACACTCTTGAACTGCTTCATTTAGAACACAAAGATTACCGCCACTGGAAACAAGAAAGACAAAAAAGAGAGTTTAAGTAGATTTTTTGGAGTTGTCTATTTTCTGTCTTCGAGGATAGGTTTGAATTATTAAAAAATCAAGATAATAACCTAACTTCGCCACTTCTCAAGAAAAGATAGAAACCTCTGCAAAATTCATGATTTGACTTCTTTTTCTGTTGACATTGAAAAAATAAATTCTCTTCCAAAAAATAACAACAACAATGGTTATGAAAATCTA
>JACRKI010000137.1 GCA_016215305.1 Candidatus Woesearchaeota archaeon
ATTAATCCTTTCTGGGACTCTTTTTCTGCCATCTTTACATTAAATAATCATTACTTTAAATATTTTTTTAGTACCGATATATACCTGACATATATCTCACAAAGAAACAGTGTTTTTCTGGCGCATTTATTCGTATTAGCGGGTATTGCGACGGCCTGATGAAGCCCACATTGTGCGGGCTTCAGAAAGCCGTATTGCGTCACAGCATGTGCGGGTTCAAATCACGCTCTGGGCGTTATTATTCCATAGAAGAATATAAATCTTATGCTAAAAAAATCTGCAAAAATTACCTGACACAAATTCAATGAGTAATTTTTGCAGATTTTTTATCACCACAACAAAACCTGCTCTTTGAAATAATTCAGCACTCGCGGGAACTTTTCAATATTCTTAATAGTCTTGATATATCTTCTTCGCATGTCCCTCGCGTCTTCGCGCTGCATTCCAATCGAGGTGGTGTACGTGATACTTGTATCGAGCACTGTTCGCTCTGTTTCTGTAATCTGTGCAACGCCAAACGCTTCTGGATTCGCATACACTTTGCCGCCTTTCTGCAGCCCGAAAATACTTGTCGTGACCAAATCAACCGCATTCTCGTTTTGCTTGAGAAAATTGATGGTGTCAAGAAACTCTTCCTTTGTTTCTGTCGGAAACCCGAACATAATATAGGCGGCATTCTTGATTCCCGCCGCATGGCTTTCCTGCAGCACTTGCGCCGCAATCTCGACTTGCGTTCCTTTTTTCATTACATCTAAAATGCGCTGATTGCCTGATTCCACTCCCCACGAAACAGTATGCAATCCTGATGCTTGTAATTCTTTGAGCACGCCAATAAGATCTTTTGTCGGACGCAGCTGACACCACCATTTGACATTCAGCGGCTTGAGCATTTCTGCAAGCTCGACAAGCCTGTTCTTTGCGATCATGTCATCCACAAAATAAACATATTTTGCTTTGCTTTGCACAATTGTTTTTCGAATATTTTCGATGTTGTATTCTAAGTAGGGAACGTCCGCGAAATGCGTGCAGAATGTGCACTGCTTGTAAAAACAGGTGCTGCACGTTTTCAAGGGAATCATTTTTTCCAAAGTGAAATAGTTTTCCATGACATAATCCGAGAAATCAGGGATAGTGCCGCAATTGTAGTTTTCTTCTTTGTATTTTAAAAATTTTGAAGAAATCACCTTCTGCATTGGAGTGAATGATTTCTTCTCAAAATTTTTTGCAATATACTCAACTAATTCCACTTCGTTTTTCAAATATGGACAAATTGCTTTTATCTTGGAGTTTGCTGCTGGTCCTCCGACAATACATGGAATCCCTTTTTCTGTTAGTGCTTGAAGCAAAGCTTTTGCGTAGAAACATTGGCTGCTGTACACTAAACTGAACGCGACAAGATCTGGTTTTTCTCTTGTTATTTGCTCGACGAGTTCTTTCAAAAATTCCGGCGCTTTGCTTTCCACCACATTCCAGTTATTTTCTGAATAGATTTCTCTGGATTGCCGCTCCAATGTTTCAAGGAGTTTTGCAAAAAGCAGGAGATTATATTGATTCATTTCTTTTATCGCTTTTAATTCTGCATAGAGTTTTGGAAATTTCAGCGTATGAAACTTTGCATTAAGATCAAGGCATTTTGTTTCAATATTGAGATTGTTTTCCAAGAAGTTTTTCAGATAGGAAAGAGAATACGGCATCATTGTTGGCGTACAAAACGGCGCATACAGTAAAATGACTTTCATGATGGAGAAAAAAGATCAATGAATTATAAATGTTGCTTGAGAAAAAATCACTTTCTGAATGTTGGCAGGTGATTTTTTCAAAAAGAAAAGGAAAAACGCAGGAACTAAGAAAATATAACACGAACACACAACGCTCTGGCAAGGCCTGTAATTATTATTTATTTTTTTCTCAATTACTCTTTGAAATTTTCTTTGATAAAAAATATAATTATTGTGGTCAGGTTTTCCTTTGTCGGTTCGTGTATCAGCAGCCTTGTTCGTGCAAACAAGGTGAGTATGCAACAGAAGAGTAGGTCATCCAAAGCTTTTACTTAAACACCGACCCAAAGGTATATAAATCCAAACCACTAAAAAAGGACCATGAAACTGAAAATCAGACTATTGTTCCTAATCAGTATACTGATCATCTTGTGCTCTGCTCTTGTCAACTCCCAATATTATCAAGACTACACAGACAGCAGCACCAGCGACAGCTACTACAGCAGTGATTACGCAAACGAAACAAAAATTCCTGACTGGTACGAAGTCAGCGATGAAGAAGTGGAGTTTTGCAGAAATTATGGAGGAGTTAAAGATTCAAACAGCGTCTACCAAACTGCAGAAGGCGGACTGCCGCAGCCTGTTTCCCAACTCACGCTTTCTGTGCAGGGAACCTACACGACAGAATACGACAAACGACTCTATGAATTTGCTTGGTATGTTCAGCCGCTCAGCGAGGACACGACATATTCAATCGATCTTGTCAAAGACAACGGAGAGACTGAAGAATTCACTCGAGGAAACGCGCCAGCGACAACAGGAGACGCCCAATATGACACGCGTGAGACAGACGCAATTTACACTGACATCGAAATTGTTCTTGAAGATGGATCTATTGGATTAAAAGTGCCAATCGTTGAAAAATCACCATACTAACAAAATAAAATATTAAGATTAAAATGATGAATACAATGAAAACAAACGCAAAAAAACAAATATCTGGAAAAATATCTCATTTGCATCTCTATATTCAATCATTCAAATCCATGGACAAACCATTTGGCATGACCATTCTTCTTGACGCGGCGTATCTGCTTGTTCTGTTCGGCTTGTTTTTGCTCTTCCTTATTGTACTGAAAGCAGTCTTCCTTCCTGTCGCGACCGCGCTGCAATCTATTCTCGGACTCTTTAGCGTTATTGGCTCCAGCGGACAAATAAATCCCGCTGTACAAACTGCGCTCTCACAAAACTTTAGCACCATCAAATGGTTTTATTTCAAGGCTGCAATGATTATTCTCGGTAGCGTCGCAGTCTTTTTTGGCATCAATTCTTTGTACAAAGCATTCATCTGGTTACACCTTACCAAACAAAAACAAACAACTGCGTATTTGAAAAAATTTGTCGCAATCAACATGACGTGGCAATTGCTCTGGCTGCTGGCCGCTATTATTATTTTTCTGGGACTTACTGTCAAGGCAGCGACAATCGGATTGATACTTTTATTATTCACATACCTGTATTTGACGCCATTTTTCCGCGCACAGCTTACGGAGAAGCACACCCTCAAACAAGCATACAAAGAAACCTTTGTTCTTGGCGCAAAGAAATTCCGGCATTTTGCAATTCCTATCTGCGTTATGTTCATTACTGTTGTTTTTGCATGGATGCTTGGTGTCTTGCTGATGACGCTTCTCGCACCAGCAGGAATAGTGTTCTTCGCGATCATCTTCCTTGTCCTCGCAACTGCGTGGATTCGATTATATTTCGCAGTGATACATAAGAAAGTTATGGGATAATTACTTTACTCATTAAAAAAGAGGGGAATATGTTTTTTAAAAAAAAGGGGCAGGCAACTATTTTTATTATTTTAGGACTCATCATTCTTCTCACTATTGGCGTCATCTATTATCTTAAAACACAAACAACAGAGGCAAAACTGGGAATCGCGTTGCAGCAAGACAGTGCAAGCGGGGACGCTGTTGTTGTACAGCAATACGTTTCCACCTGCCTCAATGATATTTCGAAACGCGCAGTGATTCTTCTCGGACAACAAGGCGGCTACATTAATCTCAGCAGAACTGATTTGCACAGCCAGACTTTTGAGATGAATCCGAGCGATCCAACATCCAGCGACGCTGTTTCTTTTGGCGCGTCAGCAATTCCTTACTGGTGGTATGAAGACAGCAGACATGGATGCACCCATTGCTCCATCACCACAAAAAATATTCCAACACTTGAAAGCATGCAAGAGCAGATCACCGCATATGTCAAGGAAAATTTAGCTGCATGTCTTGACAACTTCGCGTCACTCCAAAAACAGGGATACACTGTCACTGGAGGAGCAACTCCTGTGATTGCAACTGCAATTGGAGATGCAGCGGTGTATGTGCAGCTCAAATATCCGCTCACCATCAGCAAAGCTCAATCAACTTCCTCTCTTGAAAACTGGTATGTTGAACTGAATGTTCCGCTCCAAAGCATGTACAACGCTGCAAATCAGATTGTCAGCATGGAAATTAAAAATCAGTTTTTGGAGCAAATTACCCTCAATATCATCAACGGATATGGCGGTCTTGACGAAGAACGACTTCCTCCGCTCGCCGCGTTTACAGAAGGATATGGCGTTGTCTATTGGGTCAAACAAAATGTCAAAGAACAGCTCGGCAAATATCTGAAAACGTACGTCCCACTTATTCAAATTCAGGGAACAACCGGCGCTGCGCAATTACAAGGAACAAATGAGTATGGCACTGGATTTTTCAGCATGCTCTACAGAAAAAATGAGTACGCGTTTGGTGATCTTGCTGTTTCTTTTATTGATCCTACTGCTGATTTTACTGATTATTATTTTGACATCACCCCGCGATCAGGAGAATTGATTAAACCAGACAGCTACAAAAATGAATTTCCTTTGAACATTTTACCTCCCATTCAAACAAATCATTATTCGTTTTATTACGATGTGAGTTATCCTATTGTTGTTTCTGTTCGTGACACTACTGCGTTCAGCGGAGAAGGATACTCTTTCTTTTTCGCGCTTGAGGATAATCTCCGCGACAACAGAAACCTGATGGACTGGGCAGAGGGACAAGGAAGTTATGGTCCATGGGACGCAAGCAAAGTACAAATTGGACTAAAAGCAGGCGTGCCGACAACCTATCCTTCTGGCATTGATCCTGCCACGAATCAGACAATATATTCTGCTGTTAAGATTCCAGAAAAGACATTGATCTGCGACGCGAATCAACGACTTAGCGGCGCTGTTGCGGTGGATGTCTATAATGGAATCACTGGAGAACCAATTTCCGCCGCGTCTGTCGCGTTCCGCTGCGGAACGTATCAAACCTGTCAAATGGGCTCTACTGATAATAAAGGAAAATATGAGAGCACATTCCCCATTTGTATCGGCGGCGCAGTTCGTGTTGACGCGCCTGATTATTATACCACGTATGTGAGTCTGGATACGACGCCTGACAAAGAAAACAAAATAGTCGCGCTGCTTGAACCTGTCAGAAAAATTCCAGTGACTATCAGATTTATTCCAA
>JACRKI010000139.1 GCA_016215305.1 Candidatus Woesearchaeota archaeon
TATTTTTTCTTTTATTCTTATCGTTATCATTTATTCTCAAACAAAAAAATTCTCAAAATACTCATTTTCCGACAGATTTATATACTAATTTTGTCAGAAAAATAAAATATGAATCAAGAAGAAAGAAGTGGAACTATTATTGGCGGTGTTGCATTAGTCTGTTTGCTTCTTATTGGAACGTTTTCGTATGTGTTGACAAGCAGTCAGACAATCACTGGAGCGGTCTCAGGAGAATCTGCTCCTTATAGATGGTGCATGTCTAAATATGGCAGAAATACAGACGGATCCTGGGCATGGGATAAGATAAAGGATTGTAGAGAATATTATAAAGAGCTTGAGAACAGCGGGGACGCAAACATTCCAAGATTATATAGAAGCATGGATAGATCAGCATTTCAAAATACAGGGACGATTGAACGATGAAAGAAGCACATGAGCATACATTTGTCGCTGCAGCCGCAATTATAGGAATAGGATTGATGTTCCTGATGACCGCAGCGCAGGGAAAATATTGGGGCAAGAACGAAATGGATCAATATATTGTGAAGATTACAGAAGGAGAAGATCAGAGTTATTTAGAGAGTAATACACCAACTGCATTAGTGGTTGCACAATTTGCAGTGGATCCGTTTTTGAACAGGAATTGTCTGCAGCGGGGAACATGCAAGCAAGAAACGTGTAGTACAGAAGAGAATGGATATGTGTACACAAATGGTCATAAGGTTGCAAAAGCATCAGCAACAAAGTGTACAATAACTTCAAGCACAAATACAAAAACAGCAAGTACATATACGACGCAGAAAAGTGTGCAGTAGGAAGTTTGAGGATGTTATATTTCTAAAACATTAGTTTTTATTCTTTGATTGGAATTTTATCCGCTCAGAAAAGAAAAACACATGAACTAAAAAAATAATAATTATTGTGTTCGCCAAGCGTTGCAGAGCGAATTTCAAGCGATGCCTGTTCGAGCAAAGGCAGCGAGTTCGTGATCTAAGGCTTCCATCTTACCATGGTTCTTGGGAATGGAATCGCGTCTTTGATGTTGTCAAGCCCGCAAACCCATGCGATAACTCGTTCAACACCCATCCCAAAACCGCCGTGAGGAACTGATCCGTATCGTCGAGTATCCAAATAAAATTCATACGCTTTTGGATCTTCTCCCTGCGCAATAAGCCGCTGTTTGATTTTTTCAATGTCAGCTTCCCGTTCACTGCCGCCGATAATTTCCCCATACCCTTCTGGTCCAATAAAGTCAACGCCAAGAACAACATTTGGATTTTTTGGGTCTTCTTTCATGTAAAACGCTTTGACAACTTTTGGATATCGCGTCACAGCAATCGGCGTGTCATACAATTTGCTGAGCACGTCTTCTTCAATAGTACGCAAATCTTTTCCCCACTCCACATCCATGCCATGCTTTTTGAGAATAACAAGCGCGTCATCATAGGTCATGTGTGGGAATGGTTTTTGAAGTGTTGGCTCAAGTTTTTTTACGTCTCGTTCCAGAATTTTCAATTCTTCTTGATTGGTTTCAAGCACTTTTTTGACAATGTGTTTCAGAACACCTTCGCCATGATCAATGATTTGATCAAAGGACGCCCACGCTTCTTCCATTTCCGCGTGCCAATATTCTGTCAAGTGTCTGCTTGTTTTTGACTTTTCTGCGCGAAAACTTGGAGAAATGGTGTAGATTTTTTCAAGCGCAAAGATTGCAGGTTCTGCGTACAGTTGCCAGCTTTGGCTGAGGAATACTCCTTTTTGTTTGAAATAATCTACTTCAAATAATGTAGAACCGCCTTCGCATTGAATTGCCTGAAAGATTGGCGAATGATATTCAAAAAATCCTTTCATGCGAAAGTATTCATCAATCGCGCCAAAAACAGTACTTCTGATTTTGAGAACAGCAGTCATTTTTCTGCTGCGAAGCCACAAATGCCTGTTATCAGCCAAAAATTCAACACTTTGGTCTTTGTTGATAGGGAAAGAATCTGAGCTTCCGACAAGATGAAATTCCTTGACAGCAAGTTCATAGCCAGTTGGCGCTCTCGGATCTTGTTTCATGGTGCCGTAGATTTCAACAGACGCCTCCATCTGGATTTTGTCCGCAATGCCGAATTGAGAATCACCGACAACAGCTTTTTCAATAACGCATTGGATGACGTTTGATGCGTCTCGAAGCGTGATAAATTTGAGTTTGTTGCTTCCGCGCTCGCGCCAGACCCATCCGCGAATCCAGACATCGCCGCTTCCCTGTTTCATCGCTTCTGCAATGCTGAGAAAATGTTTATCGGTTTTCATAGCAATGGAAAGTTCTGAAGAATTTATAAAGATTGCCAAAAAAAGATTTTTGGAACGAAAAAATTACTCATACTTCATACAGGAATGATTCTAATCCCTTTTTCTTCAGGAATAATAGTCACTTCTTTATTATCTCTAAACTTGTATCTCTTTGCTATTTCTTTTGGGATTCTTACTCCTAAACTCATTCCCCATTTAGTTACTTTTGCATGATACTTTTTCATTTCACGATATTTTTCTGCAACAGCATGCAGCTGAGTCATATCCACTATCCCTTCTCCGCATGCTTTGCATTTATAGAAAGTATATGCAACTCCTTCTGGAGTTTTTGCTTCTTTTTCCTGACATTCACTTGCGCATTTGGTGCAGCTTTTCATTTTAATTTCCCTCGATCTCTATGGTAAATATGGTGATCTTATTCCCACTAATTTCACCAATACAGACTAATGCTCTTTTTGATCCTTTTCTGACAAATTTAATTCTGTCATTGCCAAATTGTTCTACTCTGCCATTCTTTATTGTTTCTTCAA
>JACRKI010000016.1 GCA_016215305.1 Candidatus Woesearchaeota archaeon
CAGAATGGTCTTTCAAGGAAAGCATACGAACTATTTTTCACAGGCTTGCTAGAAAAAAAACTTTTATGAATGGATGGCTGGATAAATTCGGTTCAGAATGTTCTAATATGTTTTGTCACTAACTATAGTTGCAATAACATCGGGATTTGACTCTTTCTCTGGTTTTTTGTTCGTGTTTTGTAATATCTGGTTCTGCCCATGGAGGATTTATGTTGTGTTCAATCTCATGAACAAGAATGTCTTTATGAGTCATTCCATATGGAATTGCAGGGTCACCGCTCCTTCTTATCCAGATATTTCCTTTGCAATCGGTAAATCCTAGAACAAAGTTTGCAATATACTGAGGTGAAACCTCAACTATATTGAATCTGCCATTATTATATGGGATCTTTTTGTCTGAGCTCAATTCAGCATCCAGATATGGTTTGTAATCAAAGTCAACTTGTTCCTTTTCTTTCTTTTTCGTATCATACATGATATCAGTCCTCGATTTTGTTTATTTTCAGCACTCCACTTCTTGTTTTACTATCCCACAAAGTTTCAGTACTTAATACCTCTATTCTTTTTGAAAAAAGAGGGCAGTTTATCACAAATGTTTCTATTTCGCCTCCTTCGCCCAAAACAGATATTCCGTGTTTTTCAGATATCTTAAGAAGCTCCTGAATACATTCATCATCAATCTTTTTACCAAGCCATTTTTCATCCAATGGAGGCGCTGCAACAGCTGTTATAATTATCTCGAATCCTGCACGAATCATTTCTTTTAGAAGTTCAACGTTGTTTCTGTTCCACAAAGGAGCGATGCTTTCCAAACCAAGTTCTTTGCAGATGTTATCAACACGCGATTTTTGATAGTTTGATGCAATTGCACCTGTCACAATTCCTTCAATGCAAAAGTTAGATTTAGCATCTTGCAATGCTTTTTTCATATCATCAAGCTCCTTTTCTTTAGTGCCTTTTGTCTTGTATATCATAATTGGTAAATTCATTGCTTTTGCCTGTTCTTTTGCTAGATGAGCATTGGGCACATGAAACATGTAGCTGTCGGGATTCTCAGAAATAATAGATATTATGCAACTGATTTCATGTCCTGCCTTTTTGGCTAGGTATGTTGCATAAAGGCTGTCTTTTCCTCCGCTTATCATTGTTGCTAATTTCATATAAAAAACCATTCTTAAAATTAGTAAAAACTCACTTTGTGAGTTTTCTCATCTTAAAGATGGCAGATTAACTTTTTATGCGTTTTAAGTGAATTATAGGTATGTTGTACAGAGACCTTATAAAATTAGAGACAGAACCTGGCAAGAGGATTGACATAACGAAAGATGTAGAAAATGTTGTTAAAAAATCTAACATAAAGGAGGGTTTGTGCAACGTTTTCTTTCCTGGCACGACTGCTGGCTTGATTCTCAATGAAAATGATATAATGCTTATGAATGATTTTGAAAGATTTTTCGAATCGTTTTCTCCTCAAAACAGATTATATCAGCATGCTGAAAATGCGTACAGTCACATTCGCGGTTCTGTTGCAAAATGCGAAGTAACGATTCCTGTATCAAACGGCAAGCTGATTTTAGGCGAGTGGCAAAATATAATCTTTTGGGAATTTGATACACGAGACAGGTCAAGAACAATTGTGATAACCATATCAGGTAAATAATATGCTCCATACCCTTTCCTTATCATTTTCACTGATAGCCGGTGTTATGGCAATATTTCTATTTTATCTTGGACTTAATCAAAAAGATAAAATTCTAGGTAGAAATAGTAAACCGCTTCGCGGTTCTTATGATAGAAACATATTGATATTGTCAGTTTTGTTTCTTGGTGCATCCTTTGGCTGACTTGAATGGGCATTCTATTTATTAGGATACAATATGTTCACATTTTTTGCATTTCCATTGGTTGCATATTTTGCAATATGGTTTGCTTTTATCATCTGGATTTTTGAGAGCAGAAAAGAAAGACGGCTTTGGGTTTTGTTTCTGATAATTCTTATAGCTTTATCGATTTTTGCAAATCTATGCATGAATTGCGTGCAGATACAGTGAAACAAATCCAATAAAAAGAGAAAAAAATAGTAAAAATTCTATCGAATTTTCTTATGACACTTACCAAGCCTTTAGGTCTGTTAATTTTTTCTTTAGTCTCTTCAAGGCTTCTTTTACATCATCCATTGTTTTGGCTCCAGCACAGACAGCGCGACCTGATGAGAACAAAAGGAATGCCACCTTCGGTTCATCCAGACGAAACACCAATCCAGGAAACTGCTCAGGCTCGTATTCACTGCCTTCAAGTTTGAATGCCAGTTGGTCTAGATTTAGTTCGCGTCCAAGGTTTATTGCAACAACGATGTTTTCTATTTTTATTTTAATGGAGTTTTCGTTTATTCTATTGCCAATTTTTTTGATGCTTTTCACCGTTTTTCTCAGGGCTTCACGCGCCATGTTTGGACTTCTTGCTCCGACACAGATTATTTTACCGCTTCTGAATATCAATGTTGCTACTTTTGGTTCTGTTAGTCTGTATACCAATCCAGGAAACTGCTCTGGCTCATATTCGCTGTTTTCTAGCACTGTTAGAAGCCTATCCAATGAGATCACTTTTTTAATGTCTGTAGAAGCGACGACGTTTTCAATTTTAATTTCTTCTTTCATTTCCACACCATTTGTAAACCACGAATTTAGTAAAATTTGCAGAACTTTCAGTTCTGCAATATTGTAGAAGCTTAGCTTCTACAAAAATCGCAAATAGTAAAATTTCATTTCATGAAATTTCTTAACTTAAGCGATTTTCTTATGATATTTCGTGGTTCTTATGATACGTTAGTTTCTTATCGTATGGACTATTTAAATAAAAACATTTAAATACCCTCTTCTATGAGCAAATGTTCTCTGCGCAGTGATGAAAACAACTCGTTTTTTCCATAAGAAATGCAGCTCAAAGTCAAAACATCAGACTAAAAAGTTTTCCTCTTCTAATTATTCAGGGTTTATCTTGGTGTGACTATGGAAATATCTGAAAAACTTCATGGATTTCTTAGAGAATACTATTACAATGATTTGCAGAAGATGTCAGTTGAAGAAAAGCCGGCTATTGTAATAGATTTTGCTCTTCTTGATATGTTTGATCCTGTTGTAGCCGACGAACTTCTTGAGACACCGGAAAAAATTCTTCAAGCATTTCAGGATGCAATAAAGATGTTTGATCTTAAGACAGAAAAGATAAATGTTAGGATAAGAAACATTCCGGAAAAAAGGAACATAAGACTGAGGAATTTGCGCGCTGAGCACATTTCTAAATTGATAACAACAAGTGTTATTGTAAAATCAGTCACCGAGGTAAAACCACAGGTTTGTGAGGTTGTTTTTCAGTGCCCTGATTGTGGCAATAAAATCACTGTTCGGCAAGAGGACTCACCCACAATACAAAAACCTTTGTCCTGCGAGTGTGGAAGAAAGGGAGAGTTTCCAATCTTGGAGAAAAAGATGATTGATTATCGTTGGCTTCGTGGTGTTGAGCCTTTTGAGATTACAACAGGCGAGCAACCAAGCGAGATAATGATTCTCTTGAAAGAAGATATGACAACGCCAAAGATGCAGAAAAAAACAGACCCTGGAAGCAGGATTAAAATTGTCGGTGTTCTTAAAGAACTTCCAAAAAGAATAAAGGGAAAGCTACCAACAAAGTTGGATACTTATCTAGAAACAAATTATGTTGAGCCATCTGGCCTTGAATTTGAGGAAATGGAGATCACCCCTGAAGACGAAAGAAAGATAATTGAAATGGCAAATGACCCTGATGTTTTTGAGAAATTAAAGGCAAGCATCGCTCCAGCTATATATGGATTTAATGAAATAAAAGAATCTCTTGTTTTGCAGCTCTTTGGTGGAATTGTGCATGTTATGCCGGATGGTTCAAGAATACGTGGGAACATTCACATTCTTTTGACAGGCGACCCAGGTGTTGGAAAAACACAATTACTTAAGATAATATCTTCGCTTGTTCCTCGTGGTCGTTATGTTAGTGGCTCTGGAGTTTCTGGTGTTGGTCTTACTGCAAGCGTGCGTAAAGACGAAGTTCTTGGAAGCTGGGTCCTTGAGGCAGGAGCGCTCATACTATGCAACAAAGGACTGATAGCTATAGACGAGTTTGATAAGATGAACAAAGACGACCAGATAGCAATGCACGAAGCAACATCGGTTGAGACTGTCAGCATAGCAAAGGCAAGCATTGTTGCAACGTTGCCGGCTGAGACAGCTGTTCTTGCAGGTGCCAATCCAAAATATGGCAGATTTGATACGTACAAGGCGATACTAGAACAGGTTGAAATACCGGAAACACTTTTGTCAAGGTTTGACCTTAAATTTGCCCTTAAAGATATTCCTGACCGAGGCATAGATGAACGGATGGCAGAGCATATAATAACATCAAGAATATCGCCTGAGATGGTAACGCCAGAGATTGATAGTAATTTTTTGAGAAAATACA